>BQMV01000253.1 GCA_022181005.1 Anaerolineaceae bacterium
GGTCATCCGTTTGCATGTCTGGCTCGGTTCTGGAGAATTGTGGCAAGTGACAATGACGCGTCTCAGCGACACTTACCGAAGCTAAGAGCTCGACTGGTGGAGCTGCTGCGAATCGGGTAAAAGGCGCGAAACTTATGCTATTCAAGATTTTGTCAGTTTAGGCAATCGATTCATGGAACAATTGGGCATCTCGCGCGCTCCGCTGGTCGGCCACAGCATGGGCGGCACAGTGAGTCTTTCGGTTGCAATCCGTTACCCCGAACGAGTGAGCAAAGTGGTTGTGATCGGCTCTCCGATCATGGGATCGTCGCTTGCTTGGCCCCTCAAATTAGCGGGACACCGCCCGATCGCATTCATGCTGTTTAATATGATGAGCGTCTTTCGCTTGGGCATGCGCATCGCCTCGCCGTTCATTTGTCGCGACGAACGCTTCCCGGCGATGATGGACCGCGATCTTTCACGGACGACGGTCGAATCGTTCTTGCGCTCGATCGCTTCGCTCCGCCGCACCGATTTGCGCCCCGCGCTCGATCAGATTCGCATTCCAACTATGGGCGTCTACGGCGACCGCGACATCATCGTTGATCCGAAACAATGGAAACCGATGCAACATGGAATCGCGAACGCGCGCATTGAGCGTTTTCCGACAGCGGGACATTTCCTCATGTTGGAAGAGCCGCTTCGATTCGCTGAAACGCTCAAAACCTTCCTTGATCGCGAAGAACAACGAACGATTCCTCGACAAGCGCTCGTCCCTCCCGCCGCGTCCCCGGCTCCATCCGTGACCTTGTAATGACTGCGCGCGAGGGGGGAAATTTGCCGTTGCGTAAATTGTCGTAGCGACGCGTGTTTCGATTTATAATAGCGTTATCATGCTCAAGATCATTCTCAATGAAGAAAAACCGATCGCGCCTTTTAATGAATTTGCGCGCGACCTGCGGATTCAAAACCGTCCGCTCTGGCTCCATCAACGAGACGTTCTCGCTCCGTATATCACGCGCGAACTGGAATTGAAGGCGAACCAACGCATGCCAGCCGAACGCGGCGAGACGCTCGTCTATCGCGACAACTTATTCTTTGACGAAGAATACCTAAAGGCGTTTCTTTCCGCCGCGCGTAAAAAGAAGCGCGCTGTGCGCGCCGCGTTTCCTGCGGATGATCCAGCCTTCAAAGAACACGCTTTGCCGCTCTCTACATCCTACACGCCGGCGGGCGGGGTTTTTCTCGCCGACTTGTGGTATTACCCCAAAGGTCCGGTCGCAGACGTTGAGCCGCTCGTCATTAACCTTGAAGCGCGCGAAGTGGGATACTATCATGTGCCGACGTATATGGCGGACCAAAGCGGCGACCTGACGTTTCAGGTGCCGTTGCGCGCCTGCATCGCAATCGACTCGTGGGTGCATGTCTTCATTGCAGACGAAGTGTTCGGCTTGTTCTCGCGCGCGGCGCGCTTCGAGAAGCGACTTGGCGAAGACTTAGGCTTTAAACTTGGCATTCTCCGCCGCGCCCTTTTTGAAGGACGACAGATTCTCGAATGTTCGGCATTGGTAAAGATTGGAAAGAATTGCGTAATTGATCCGCGCGCTATCATTCATGGACCGACCACCATCGGCGATAATGTAACCATCAACGCTGGGGCGGTGGTGGAAAATTGCATTATCGGCAATAACGTCAATATTTCGCAAGACGTACAATTGATGCTCTCCGTCGTGGGCGACGGAACTTTTTTGCCGTTCCGCGCCGCTCTGTTTATGACCACCGTGATGGACAATAGCATGATCGCGCAAAATACTTGTTTGCAAATGTGCGTAGTAGGACGCAACACATTCATCGGCGCAGGCTCTACCTTTACCGATTTCAACTTGATACCGGCGCCGATTCGCGCGTTGGACGGAAAAGGGAAGTTGAGCGTTGCCAACCGCCCGGTGATCGGCGGCGCGGTAGGGCATAATTGCCGGCTCGGTTCTGGGATGATCGTTTACCCCGCGCGCACTATCGAGTCGGATGTAGTGCTTTTCGCTTCGAAAGAACGCCGCGTCATTGATAAGGATATTCGCTACGAAGACAGCGACCATCATAAACTTAAGTTCGCCAGTTTACATAAAAGGCTATATCCTCGCCCTGGCGAAGCCGGCTTGGAATCGTGGTGAATGTTTGGATACTTTTGCGTTTATTATCCATCCGATTGACCCTAAGCGCGACGTCAGTCGGAAATATCCGTTTTTGGGAAAAATATTGAGCGCGCGCCAGATTGATTTCTTCTCCACCTTTTTTCCGCCGGTTTACATCTCTGAGATTGAGGGTATCCGCTCAGAGGCGACCGGCAAAGAGATTAAGGGCTGGTTCATCGCCTGCCCATACACGCCGCGCCGTATGCTGGAACTCCCCGAACGGATGGCGTATCGCAAGATCATCCAAACAGGCAAATTGGCTGAAACGTTGGGCGCGCAGATTCTAGGCTTGGGCGCTTTCACGTCGGTTGTAGGAGACGCCGGCGTTACTATTGCGAATGCACTGGATGTGCCGGTGACGACCGGAGATTCATACACGGTCATGATCGCTGTGGAAGCGTTACGCGAGGCGGCGCGCGTTATGGACCTTTCGCCTGCCGATTCAACCGTAGCGATCGTCGGCGCGACAGGCGCAATTGGGCGAGTCTGCGCCGAGTTGCTGGCGGACGAGACGGCGCGGTTGCTTTTAATCGGTCGCAGAATGGACGCGCTGGAAGAATTGCGAGATAGCCTGCAGGGCGACTTCGAAACGCGCCGGGGCGGAACGCGAGCCGAAATTATAACCAGTACGAAGATGGATGAGTTAAAATCAGCTCACTTGATTCTTACAGTAACAAGCTCCGTTCATGATATTATTCGCCCTGAGACCTTACAGCCGGGCAGCGTGGTGTGCGACGTTGCCCGCCCTCGCGACGTTTCTGCAATGGTCGCCGGCGCGAGAGATGATATATTAGTGATTGACGGCGGAATGGTTGACGTGCCAGGCTCCGTTGATTTCCATTTTAACTTTGGGTTTCCGCCGGGCAAGGCGTACGCATGCATGGCGGAGACTATGGCGCTGGCGTTGGAGGGACGTTTCGAAGATTACTCGCTTGGAAAACGCCTATCGAAACAACGCGTAGAAGAGATCGCCTTAATTTCTCGTAAGCACGGCTTTCGTTTGAGCGGATTCCGCTCATTTGAAAGAGAAGTGACTGAGGCGCAAATTGAAAGTGTACGCCGTAATGCGCGTACAACGCACAGAACAACACAGTAATTTTTGGAGGCTGGTATGGGAAAAGCCCGTCTGCTAATCGTGGAAGACGACATTGACATTGGCAACATGCTAAAGATTTACTTCGGCGGCATGGATTTCGACGTGGATGTCGCCGTGCGCGGATCGGAAGCGCTGGAGAAGACGAAGCACGCTTTGCCGCATTTAATCGTGCTGGATATTATGCTGCCGGATATTGACGGTTATGAAGTTTGCCGCGCGTTGCGGACAAATATGCGCACCAGCCATATCCCGGTCATCTTCTTGACGCAAAAAGACGAACGCAGCGATAAATTGCAAGGGCTCGAACTCGGCGCCGACGATTACATCACTAAGCCATTCGATATTGAAGAGTTGAAATTGCGCGTGCAAGGCGCGATCAAACGCGCCGAACGCGAGAGTCTTACCGATCCACGTTCAGGGCTTCCGGCGGGGCGGTTGATCGAAGAACAGTTGCGGCGCATTATCCGCGAGAAGGGCTGGGCGTTGCTTGACGCGCGTATTAACGACTTTGAACCTTTCAAAGACGTGTACGGATTTGTCGCTGGCGACGATGCGTTGCGCTTTGCCGCGATGTTGATCAATGAAGTAGTGGACGAATTCGGCTCTGCATCCGACTTTATCGGCCACGCGGGCGGCGATAACTTTGTCATCATCACGACCGAGGAGCAAGCCAAGGCGATCAAGACGCGCCTCAAAGAACGTTTTAATGGGGAAGTGCAGACGCAGTATAACTTTATGGATCGCCAGCAGGGGTTTATGCAAGCGCCCTCGTCCGACGGCGTCGCCGCCAACGTCCCATTTATGACCCTGTCCGTAGGCATCGTCTCGCCTAGCAACAATTCGTTTTCCGACATCCGTGAAATTACTGAACTTGCGGCTGAAGCGCGCAGGCAGGATGCGGCAGGCGGATAAGGCATCGAGACGAACATGGTTGCCGGGTTAGGCGTCGGTTTCTGGTTTATCGTCTTCGCACTTGTATTTCTGGCGGCGATCTTGGCGATTGTAGGCTTGCGCCGATCGCTCAATACGCCTGCCAACGCCGCGCCGGCAACTTCATCGCCGCCCTCGGTTGCGCTGGACGGGAATGCGGAAGATGAAGCCGCGTTGACCGTACAACCCGGCGGCCGCATAGAATATATCAGCGCACGGGCGCGCGAATGGTTTGACCTGCGCGAAGATGAATATCCTCAACTCGAAAAATTAAGCCGCGCGGCGTTGCCCGCCGACGACTTCCTCGACCTGTGCGCCATGCGGGGGCATAAACGGATTTCGATCGGCGGCCGACTCGTTGAAGCGACCTCGTACCCTGTGCCGGGTCCATACCCGCTTATGCTATTGATGATGCGCAGCGTAGACTTATACGATGAAGGCGTTGCCGACATGCCGGATTCGGCGCTGTTTAAAACCATCTCTGACTTTAACGCGCAAACCGCTGAGAATCTAAATTTAGACGACGCGCTGTATTCTATTTTGCTGAACGTATCTCAGTTTATCCCCGCTGATTTTCTTGAAATTAAAATATGGGACGCTTCGCGGCACAACCTGTTGCCGTATACGCTCGATCGCGCCAATTCTATTGTTAAGGTTGTACAGGCGTCTACATCTCAATTTGATGGATTGACCGAGCGGCTGTTGCCATCGCATAAACCCGTTTTTCTGCCGGACGTTTCTGTAACGAACTTTGACCCGAATCAACACAATGACGTTTTTCCGGTTCGATCGTACATTGGAATACCTTTAATGGCGCGCGATGAGATGAGCGGGGTACTGGAAGTTGGGAGTCGCGTGTCCGATGGGTTGAATTCCCGCGCATTTGAATTGTTAAAGCTTATTTCTTCCCGAGCGGCTTTTAGCGTTCGCAACTCCTTGCTATATGAGGCGGAAAAGAAACGCTCTGCCGAACTGAGCGGGCTTGCCAATCTGGCGCAGGCGGTCGGCTCTGCGCGCGATTACAGCAGTTTAATTAGGAGATTGGTGGAGAGCGTTACGCCGCTTTTTTCGGCAGACGTGCTCGGCTTCCTATTGTACGACGCTAATAAGCGCACGCTCGAAGGGCAAATCCCATTTCAAGGATTGCCTCGACACATTGTTGAAATTTACCGCACAGTGATTCAACCAGACAGCGCGGCGGAAAAAATATTGATGAGCCGTAAAACGCTCTCGACGCGCGATGCGGCGGAAGACCGCACATGGCAAGATTTGGGCTTACAAACGATCGCGCGCGCGGCGAGCCTGCGCGAATCGGCGTTGGCGCCTATGTTTGCGGATGGTCAATTCGTGGGCTATGTTCAAGTGTCGAACCGGCGGCAAGCAGCGGAAGAATTTTCCGCCGATGAATTGCGCCTGATCGAAACGATCGCTAACCAAGCCGCCGGGCTGATACAAAACTCATTTATCGTCGAACGCGCTCGTCAACGCGCATCTCGCGCCGACGGCTTGCGCCGCATTGCCGCGTTGGCTGGGTCTTCGGCGACGCTCGATGAAGCTATCCGTCACTCGGTCAGTGAGGCGGCGAGGCTATTAAAGTGCGATTTTGCCGCCCTGTTTAATCTAGACGATAGAGACGGCGCGCTTCATTTACACGAGGACTCGGTGTATGGCGTTTCTGTTAACCCGACCGATCCTCTAACGCGCCTCTTCGTTGACGTTCCATTTCACGCTACCGTAGCGGGGAGTAAAACCCCGATCTTTACTGGACGGCTGAGTTTGGAAAGAAATATTTCGATGGCTTACCTTCCGCTGTTTTCAAACCTGCAAATGGAATCGGTCATTGTCGCGCCGATTGCTGCGCGCGAGAAGACGTTTGGAGAGTTAATCCTTAGCAGCCGAAAAGTGGATTATTTTAGCAATTATGACTTTGAGGTCGCGCTGGCGGCGGCAGACCTGATCGCCAGCGCAATGGAAGCGGATTCCCGTTCGATTCAAACCGACGACGACCTGCGTCGCCGCGTCGAACAATTGACCGCGCTTGCCCGCGTCAACCGCGAGTTAAATGCCGCGCCCAATTTGACGGCTCTTCTTGAAATTATTCATGAAGAAAGCCTGCGGACTACCCATGCGGAATGCGGCTCGATCATCCTTTTTGACGCGATTGATGGGTCCGCTCCTCCGCGAGTCGCACGCTCAATCGGGCGCCCGTTGCCCGAAATGCTTTCATCTCTCGAACAGACTGTTATCGAGACCGGCAATCCGCAGATTGTTTCCGATTACACTGAAAACGGCGAGACGCCGATACATGACGGCGTCGTATCCGCCTTGATCGCGCCAATCGTCAACCAAGGGAAGATGATCGGACTGATCCACTTGCACGCTTCTCAAGCAAATGCCTTCGATACAGCGGCGCTCGACGCTATGCAAACGTTGGGAACTCAGGCGGCGGTTGCGATCCGAAACGCAATGAAGATGCAAACGCAGGGAGAAGACGCTGAAATTTTACGTCGTCGCGCCGAAGCCCTGACCTATCTCGCAGATACCGCCGCTAAGATTAACTTCGAACAACCTCTCGAGCAAGCGCTCCGCCCGGTGTTGCTAAGTATGCGCGAAACGACTCCTTTTCAAGCGATCTTGCTAAGCGTATATGAAAAAGATACCGGCTTGCTTAAGCGCGCGCTTGGCGTGGGATTTAAGCCGGAGGTTCTCAGCGAATTGCTTGCGCGCAAGCAGCCTTATTTAAGCTTGCAACGCATATTAAAGCCGGAATTTCGCGTTGGTCATTCCTACTTTATCCCGGCAGACCAGCGACCTATCCTGCCTAGCGACGTGCACATCGTCGCGTTGGATGACTCTGAAAGGACGGATAGCGCCGCCGATCGGTGGGATGTAGACGACTTGATGCTTGTTCTGCTTGAGAACGCAAGCGGCGAACCGCTGGGAATGCTCAGCCTCGATTTGCCGCGCAATAATTTACGCCCAGATCGCGCCACAATCGAAATGCTTGAACTCTTTGCAGAGCAGCTTTCTTACGCTCTCATTCACCATACGCAATTTAACGAACTGCGCGCCAAAGCAGACTCGCTGACTTCCAGTTTGGAAAGACAAGAAAGATTTGTCAGCCTCACGAAGAAAGACCTGCCGATGCTGCTGCATAAAGACCTCGATCAAACGATCGCTATTCAAAACCTAAACCAACGAGGACAGCGTGTGCGCGCTAGTTTGGCGATCGCCGAATCGGTCAGCCGCCAATTAGACTCGACTTCCGCGTTGCAAGCCCTGGCGCGCGAAACGCTGACGCAATTGGGCATGTCGGTAGCGTTGATCGCAAGGCTTGAGCAGGAAGGTCCGAGGCTGGTCAATGTGTTGGGCAATGTGCCCCGTGCCGCCAACGCAGAGGCATTGTTTGGGCAAAAGAACCCGCTTCGCGCTTGTCTGCAAAGCGGCGAAGTGATTCTGATTTCGAATTTGGATGAGAACTTTGAGTGGCGTGAAACCCCGCTGTTGGCAGCCTTGCGCGCAAAATCGCTGGTCTGTTTGCCGATTAAGATTGATAAACGGACTGTGGCGGCTATGCTGGCGGTCAGCCCCGAACCGATGGATTCCTTCACTGATGAAGATCGCCAAGTGTATAACCAGATCGCGCAACAAACGTCGGTCGTATTGCAGAATATTTTGCTTCTCAGCGAAACTCGCAAGCGCCTGCAAGAAGTGAACTTGTTGCTTGATTTCAATAGTCAACTGCGCGGGCTGGGCGTAGATCAGGTCGCTAAACTGCTGTTAGACAGCGTGCGGCGCGCGCATTCTGCCGCTCATGCCGGCGTTGTATTGCTTTGGGATGAACCTGCGCACCTCTTGTCTGCGCGAACGGTTGCCGGCTATGCCGATAACAATGCGATGAAACAGATCGCCTATCGCGCGGGTGAATCGTTGCCCGGTATAACCTATGAAAGCGCTAAAGTTACGCGTGTTAACGAACTTCAATTGGCGCGCGATTATCGATTCTCGATGGAAGAGCAACTGTTATACCGGCAGGCGACAGGCGGACGCTTGCCAGTTTCCAGTTTATTGCTTCCTATTCAAGCCGGCGCCCAAACTATCGGCGTTTTAGTTTTAGACAACTTCAACACATCGGACGCTTTCACGTCTGAAGATGAGGCGTTGTTATTGTCGCTTACTCAGCAGGCGGGGCTCACGCTTCAAAATGTGCGTTTGATGTATGCTACGCAAGAGCGCGCCGCGCAATTAGAGTCGCTGACCGATGCTGCCGCGACATTAACCTCCAGCCTGCGACGCGATGAATTGATCGCGACTCTACTCGATCAACTTGCGCCGGTCATCCCCTATGCCACCGCCGCGCTATGGCTGCGCGATCGCGACCGGTTGACCGTTGCCGCGGCGCGCGGTTTCCCCGATTCGGAACGCCTGCTCGGCTTGACGGTCGCCGCCGGCGACAGCGCGCTTTTTAACGAAATGATTCGCGATGGGCAGGGCATTCTCGTTGACGACGTAAGGCGAGATCCTCGTTTTCCGGCAGTGGAAAATCCGCGTCTTTCGTGGATGGGCATGCCGCTGATCTCGCAGAACGAAGTAGTTGGCGTATTTGCGCTTGAGAAAGAAGAAGCGTACTTCTATAGGCACGAGCATATGCAAGTGGCGAGAACATTCGCCTCTCAGGCGGCGGCGGCGTTGGAAAATGCGCGTCTGTACGAGGAGAGCTCTAATCGCGCTATAGAATTGGATAAACGCTCCAATCGTTTGGGCTTGCTGAACCGCTTCTCGTCTGCGTTGGGCGGCTTGCTCGAGGAA
>BQMV01000254.1 GCA_022181005.1 Anaerolineaceae bacterium
TTGTTTTTTAACAATTCAGGGGTCGCTTTTTCAGCGTAAAGGACGACCGGCAACGATGGGAAGCGCTCTAACAACTCATTTGAGATTTGAATCCCATCATGGTCATTAAACCGCTCCTCTATGATCAAGAGCGCCGGATTGTTCTCTTGCAACAGCCGGTTCAAATTTTGGATGTTGTTCGCGATCGCTGTCCGAAACTTCACGTGTACGGCACGATCAAGCAAATTCAACGCGATGGATTCGTTGAGCGCGATCAGGATCAAGTCAGAATCTGGCATGATAAAATCTTCGTCTTTTTTCCAACAGGAATTTTATAACAAAGGCATTGTACACCCCGCAACGATTTAGGGCAAATATTATTATACTTTCGTCATGCGCGCAACGTAAACGCCGGGCGCGATTGACCGACTGTAAGTCCGCGTAAATTCCGAAGAGTGCGCACAGGTCCAAACGCAGACAATGTCTGTTGCTGTTCTATCGACAGAACGCCCAACTGACGTAAAATCTCAAGCGTTACCGGCGGACGAACGCGGCTATACGCTTCGAGATTCGCGCCAATCCGCGATGCGTCGCCATCCAACGCCTTAAACGCAACGCCAATACCCAGCGAATTACCCTCCAGCGCGCCGGGCGCCAACCCGATGATTTGGAAACCCTCGGCGCCGCGTTTGCAGATAATTTTCCCTCTACCAATTTTTATCAATTCACAGTCAAACTCGCCGGGTCCGCTCACCATTTCAGGGTGAGACGTCATCGCAGAAACTATTTTCCGGCATGCGGCTGCGCGCGTTTCATTTAACTCGCGTGGATCGCACAAGCGCGCCACGCCAAGCGCCGCATTAAACAACGGCATTGCAAAGTTTGGCGCAGAGCACCCGTCTATGCCTACAGAAATCTCTTGAGGGGGCATTAGGCAAAGATCGGAAAGCGCGGCAAGGATGTCTCTTTGAACAGGGTGATCTGGAGCAAGATAATTTTCCAACGAGACTCCGCGCATCTTCGCGTATGCCAGCATCATCGTATGTTTACCAGAGCAGTTATTACGGTTAGGCGTAGGAGATTCGCCTTGAACGATTAAGCGTTTGAACGCAGGGATATCGTCAGGCGGATGAACGCCGCATTGCAAATACGACTCATCAATCCCGATCTTCTTTTGCATGGCTTCGACCGTCTGTACATGCATATCGCCGCCCAAGTGCGAGGCGCATGAAATGGCTAACTCACGCTCCGTAAAACCATAGCGTTCCACGCCTCCCCCTTCAACGAAGGGAAGCGCTTGAAACGGTTTTGCGCTGGAGCGCAAAAAAGCGACCGAGACAGGGTCGCCATACGATGCGAGAAGTTTTCCGCTCGAATCAACAACGGCGATCGAGCCGATGTGAAGCGATTCAACCAGTTGCCCGCGTGTGACTTCAAGGAGAGGCTGCGCGCCGACTTGTTCGCGCTGAGACGAGTTAGACGCGGCGATCATTATCATTCCTCCGCTGCGCTTCGGGCGGAGGAATGATAATGGCGCGCATAGTAATGATGAATGCCGTATCGTAAACGTTGAGCGTATTGCTTCCGCCGCGCTGTGGGCGTTTTAAAGCTGGTCAATAATTGTTCTACGGTTTTATCCAGAGCGTCAGCCGCGAAACGCTTCTTGCCAAGTTTTTCCAGTTTCTCCAACGTACGCTTCAACATTTCGTTTTGAGTCCTGACGACGTGAGGCGTCACGACGCCGCCGCGCCCGCTGATAACTGTATATCCTTTATATTTACTTTGCAAAAATTCAAGCGCTTCGATCCACGCGGGAAGATCGGCGTGCGCTAAAAACGGCGGTTGTCCTTTCAATACCGCATCGCCGACAAATACAATTTTTTGTTCAGGGAGGATTGTCCAAATCGCGCCGCGCGTTGGGCCCGCGTGTCCTTCCAACAAAATCGGCGCGCCGCCCCAGTGCAAGAACAACTGCTCGGTAAAAGAGATCTCCGGCGGCGCCCAACGGATGCTGCCAAGGCCGGGAATCGATTCCCAACTTGCGCCCGTTTCGTCGCCCTGCGCTTTAAACGTATTCGGTCGGTTGCGAAAGGCAGCTACGGTTTTCTCATGCGCGATAATCGTGCAATCCATGGCGCGCGCGCCAAGCGTTCGATCTGGGTGCGAATCAAGGTTGATAAGGACGCGCTCGGGACCGTCTCCCATGCCCATCAGCGAAGCGCGCCACATCCGGCTGTCTTCGGGCGCAGGCGGCGCGTCTATCAGCATCAAGCCGCGCGGTTGGTTAATCACGCCCAAGGTCACGCCAATATATTGATTTTCGATATAAACGTTTTTTCCGATGGATTCCATGCGTTCCTACTCCAGCGCTGTAAGATAGCCTATCTTACCATCAAGCGCTTTATCGCCGCCACTCAAAATTTATCGAGCATAAGCATAGCGCGTTTGTTCAGGCGCAGCCTACCGTTGCCATCCCTCGTCTTCTGCGTCCGCTTTTCTCTACGCTGGAGCCAACGGGAATGTAAAATAGAATTTTGAGCCTTCGTTCTCGCCGCTTTCAAGCCAAATCCGCCCTCCATGCCCTTGCACGGCAAGGCGGCAAAAAGCAAGCCCAATACCCAATCCCGATTGACTGGTCCCCGGCAAACGCGTGAATTTGTCAAAAATGCGTTCTCGTTCGGAAAGCGGAATGCCGGGTCCAGTGTCTTGCACCCATAGAAGCGCCCAGTCGCCTTCCCGTTGCGCGCCGATCTCAATGCTGCCTTTGGCAGGCGTAAACTTACTCGCATTTTCCAATAAATTGATCAATACACGATACGCCATATCTTCATCCACCCATACCGGCGGTAAAGTTTGCGGCAGTTTCGCCTTAATCGTCTGACATTGTGCATCGGCTAAGGGTTGAATATCCGCCATCGCTCGCCGAATCAGCTGCAATACGTCTACAGGTTTTTGATTCGCTACCGGCTGCCCCGCCTCAAGCTGGTTAATGTCCAGCAACGAATTAACCAATCGTTGAATGCGGTCTGTCGAGTTCTCCACAATTTGGATGAGCGAAAGAATCGTCTCGCGATCTTTTCCGGGCGTCAACGTATGCAAAATATCAAGACTAGCAGCGATGTTCGCAAGCGGCGAACGCAAATCATGATAGATCATTGAGGTGAGATCGCTGCGTAAACTGTCCAAGTTTTTGCGTTCCGCAATGTCGCGCAAGATCCACTGGATCGAATTAGCCTCTTCAAACTCAATGCGTCGCGCAAAGACTTCGATGGGAATGCGCGCGTCATTTCGCGCGCGCAGAGTCGATTCGTAAACAATCGTACGATCCTCGCGCAACGCTGTGAAATTCGCGCCCAGTTTATCCCAGTTCACGTCATGGAGCTGATCAATGGTTAAGTCAAACGGCGTTGCGAACGCATACCCGCTCAACAATTTGGCTTGTTGGTTAGTTTCAACGATGCGCCCTTCCCAATCTGTGATCAGCATTGGGACGACGCTTTCTTCAAACAATTCTCGATAACGTCGGTGTGCAGCTTGCAAACGCTCGAACAATTGCGCGTTTTGTATCGCCGCTCCCGCCAAGCCGCCAATACCGGTCGCCGCTAGAAGCGCGTCGGGATCAAATAATTCGGCGGTTGGATTAATCGCCTCTAGAATTCCTATCACGCGCCCCTGCGCCTGAATGGGAACGACAAGGAAAGCGCGCATTTCAACGCCGTCAAACGTATCCGCTTCGCTAAAATCTTTCTCCTGCGTTGTATCTTGTACAACTACGCCGCGTCCGTTGCGCGCCGCAAGGCCGGCGATGCCTTCGCCAAGAGCGATTTGCCGTCCAATGATATTTTCTGCATTGCGACCCATCGCAGCGCGAAAGACAACTCGCCCGCCGTCAATCATTCCCAACGCAACCGTTTCCACCTGTAACGCTTGCATGGTTTGCGCCAAGATGCGCTGGTGCAATTCTTCTATCTGAAGCGATACATTAATAGCCGTTGCGCCTTCAGCAAGCGCAGTCATCACATGCGTTCGGCGTTGACTTTCAGCGTATAGACGCGCATTCAGAATAGAAACGCTTGTTTGATCTGCAATAGCTTGCACTAAATCAAGTTGGTCAGCGCTAAATGCGTTAATCTTCGAATGAACGAGCGTCAATACGCCTACAAGCTTTTCGCGCGCCAACAAGGGCACACAAATCGCCGACTTTGATTGAGATTCGCCTTTCATCGTCTTGACAGGCGGCGTCCAACGTTCATCTTGACTTGTATTGGGGATATAAACGCCTTGGCGGTTGCGCGCCACCCACCCGGCGAGTCCGCGCTCCATCGGTTCGCGCAATTGCAAAGTCGTATGTTCGCGCGTTGTCGCGCCGTACACAATCGTCGCATCTATCACTTTGCCCTGATCGTCGAGGACCGCTACGCTGCAGCGTTCGCCCCCCACATTTCGAGTGACTTCGTACAACGTTTGCTGTAAAACAACGCGTAAATCAAGCGCAGCCGCCGCCCTGCGACTGCTATGATACAGCAACTCAAGCAATTGATTTGTTCGAGTCTGGTCTTTGGACTCTACCATACGCTATTAGCGCTCCGAATATTCAGAAATTCTTGCCGTCGCCGCAAAGTATAGCATACTGAGTACGGTACAATACCTGTCATGCCTCTCGATATTTCCCGTATTCAAGCTCTCTGTTTCGACGTGGATGGCACGCTCAGCGACACCGACGACCTCTACGAACAGAAAGTTATGCGCTTTCTTCCTTCCGCTCTCATCCACGATCCGAAACGCGTTGCGCGGCGTTTCGTCATGTGGGCAGAAGCGCCCGGTAATGCCCTGCTTAGCGTCGCCGATACGCTCGGCATTGACGATGAAATGACCGCGATCATCGACTGGGCGCTGCGTCATCGGCGCCGATCCAACAAATATTTTCTGCTCGTCCCCGGCGTAGACTCGATGCTGGCGCGGTTCAAAGGCAAATATCCCATGTCAATCGTCAGCGCGCGCGATGAGAAGGGGACGATGCGCTTCCTTAAACAATTCAACCTCGTTCATTACTTCGACGCCATCGTAACAGGCCTCTCAGCCAAACATACAAAGCCCTATCCCGATCCGATCTTGCTTGCCGCGCATCGAATGAATGTATCGCCGGAAGCATGTTTGATGATCGGCGATACGACTATAGACATACGCGCGGGCAAATCTGCCGGCGCGCAAACCATAGGCGTATTATGCGGATTCGGCGAAGAAGAAGAATTACTGCATTTTGGAGCGGATGCTATTCTGAAAACTACCAGCGATCTTGCGCAAGAGTTGCTCGGCGACTAATGCAACGCCGTTATCATTCTCACGTATAATCCATCTATCGGAGGCGGCATGACCTATTTATCTATTCTGGTAGAAACGCGCGGACGAGTCGGGCTCGTCGCGTTAAATCGTCCACGCGCGCTAAATGCGCTCAATTACGCGCTCATGGACGAACTTATGCGCGCGCTCGCCATTTTCGACGCGGATGACGCTATCGGTGCGATCGTGATTACAGGAAGCGATCAAGCCTTTGCGGCGGGCGCCGACATTAAAGAAATGGCGAACAAATCTGCGGCAGACATGACGCAAAACGACCCGATCTCAATCTATGGGCAAATTCGCTCGATCCGTAAGCCGGTGATCGCGGCGGTTTCAGGTTGGGCGTTAGGCGGAGGGTGCGAACTCGCGCTCTCTTGCGATATGATCGTCGCATCGGAGACCGCACAATTCGGATTGCCCGAAACGACCATCGGCGTGATCCCCGGCGCAGGCGGCACACAACGCCTTATCCGCGCGGTGGGCAAAGCGACCGCAATGGAAATGATCCTCAATGACCGCAAGATTAACGCGCAAACGGCGTTGCATTCCAGACTCGTCAACCGCGTCGTTCCTGTTGACGCTTATCTCAATGAAGCATTGCAACTCGCCGAACAGATCGCCGCGCGCGCGCCGCTGGCGATTCTCGCCGCGAAACGGGCGATTAATCATTCTTACGAATCATTCCTCGGCGCAGGGCTGGAGGAAGAGCGAAGAATCTTCTACGACCTCTTCAATACCGAAGATCAGAAAGAAGGCATGCGAGCCTTTATTGAGAAAAGAAAGCCCGCTTGGACGGGAAGATAAAATGCTGGATTACCCCGAACTCAAACGCTATTTCGATGCGCTCAACCTAGCCGACAAGCCGGTTATCGTTCATGCGTCGCTCAAGCCTTTCGGGTACATCCGCGACGGAGCGGACGGCGTTTTACGCGCTATGTTGGGGTCATTCCAAAGCATCGTCATGCCGACCTTCACGTATTGGACAATGGTCACGCCTAATGTAGGACCCGCCAATAACGCTATGCGTTACGGCAAAGAAGAAACGTTAAACAAACAAGCCGCTTCTTTCAGGAACGATTTACCCGCCGACTCTATGATGGGCATTCTCTCCGAAGCTCTACGGAATCATCCAATGGCGGCGCGAACCTCGCATCCAATCTTCTCATTTGCCGGCATCAACGCTCAATCCATCCTTGATGCGCAGACGTTATTCGACCCTCTAGCGCCCATCGCAATGCTGACGGATCAAGACGGTTGGGTCGTCTTGATCAATACCGACCATACTTCGAATACAAGCATTCACTACGCTGAGAAGCTTGCAGATAGAAAACAATTTACCCGCTGGGCGTTGACCGGCGATCGCGTCGCAGAATGTCCCAGTTGCCCGGGCGATTCAAGCGGATTTCAAGCGCTCCAACCTTACATCCAACCCGATGTCTTTCGCGTAGAAGCGGGCAAAGCCTCGATCGAAGCCATGCCATTGAAGCGTCTGCTAGACATAACAATTCATTTAATTAAAACCGACCCGCTCGCCTTATTATGCGAACGAACAGATTGCTTGGAGTGCAACGCCGTACGGGCAATATACGCAGTGGGATAAAACGCCAATTCATTCATTGAATAAACTCATTACGCCCCCAAAACAATCTTTAGCGCGATCCGCGCTTCTACTGAAACGTAATTTCTTCCACGCGCCAACATTCTTCGCCGATCAATCTCTTCAATCGTTCGAACATCTCAGGACAGACACGCGTCGTATCATTAGGAAAATCAATCAAATAGCCTGAGCCATTTTCGAAGATCTGAAAACTAAACCGGTCGCGTCCATGAAATGAAATCAACGTGCCGTAGATTGTCTTAATCCGCCGCCGGTCGCGCTCCTGACTGCCGGTCGAACGTAAAGCTACTGTGATCTGTTTAGGCGGACGCGTTTGATCTTCTTCTTTGATTTGAACGACATACATGGGTTTAAGAGACCCAACAACCGCTTCGTCCCAACCTAGTTTATCATTATAAACGCTTGCCGCTTCAGCAAGCGTTTCGATACGCGGCGGCGAGACCTCTTCGTTCTTTTTGAATTTCGGCTCGCGCTTAGAGGCGATAGCCGCCTCGTCAAACGACGGTTGCCACTCATTTTCCCAACCTATCGGAAAATTATCGGGCGGGGGCGGCATTTGGCTATCGTTATCCGAAGCGTCGCTTTGCTCAACAACCTGCGCAACAGCAGGATTAACCGGCGCTTCTTCTGAAGAACTCGATTTTGATTGGGCGGGCTTTATCGCCGACGGCGCAACAGGCTGAGGCTGCAAATCTGTTCGCTGAGGCGAAGCAGGCTGCGGTTGCGAAAGAGGCGCGGCGGTTTCGTCCAATCGTTCAAGATATTTAAATTCCGTTTGCACCGTATCCACCAAGATTTTTGGCGGAGCCGAGCCAGCGTCCACTTTTCCTTCCACGATAACAATTTGTCCGTCAATAAGTTGTCCGCGCGTTTTCTCCCATGTGCGTGGGAAAAGCACAAGTTCGATGCTGCCTTGAATATCTTCAAGCGTGACGAACCCCATCGGTTTATTCGTTTTCGTCGTATAGGGGCGCACGTTGGAGACCAGCCCCGCCACGCGCACTTTTTCTTCATGTTGCGCTTCGCTCAACTGCCCCGAGAAATAACTGACGATCTGTGAAAATGTTTTTTGATAGGGCGTGAGCGGATGATCGGAAATATATAAACCGGTCAATTCGCGTTCCCAGTTAAGCGTCTCGCGTTTGTTAACATCGTTTACTTCAGGCAGGTGAATTTCTTCTACCACGCCCATCGCAGCCCCGAAAAGACTCATCTGCCCCGCGTCGGCGGCGCGGAAGTGCGCAGCGCTGATGGCGACGATGCGTTCCAACGAAGCGAGCAACGCGGCGCGATTGCCGAACGCGTCTAGCGCGCCAACCTTGATGAGGCATTCAAGCGCGCGTTTGCCTACTGCGCGCAAATCGGTTCGACGCACGAAATCGTTAATATCTTTGAAAGCTCCATTTTGATCGCGTTCTCGAAGAATTAACTCGACTGCATTGCGTCCTACATTCTTCACCGCGCCCAATCCAAAACGGATACTGGGCGCGTCGAATGTATCCTCGATTTGGAAATCCCAACCTGAAGCATTGATGTCGCCGAAATTTCCAGCCATCCAGGCGGCGGTCACGCAAGTAGTTCCAAAGCCTTCTTTCGGCATCCGTCTGGTTGCGCCGCAATTTCCTCGCTGCTTCGTTCATCTACCCCTCACCCCAGCCCTCTCCCCGCTTGCGGGGAGAGGGGGCTTAAGTGCCCACGGCATCTTTAT
>BQMV01000255.1 GCA_022181005.1 Anaerolineaceae bacterium
TTCTTCGCGCTCTTCGAGGATTGGCTTTTGATAGTCCTCCCAGGCTGTCTTGCGAACGGTTTCGACGGCTTGGTGTTCTTCGTTTTCCCACTGTTCGAATTCTTTTTCGGTTGCGACTTTCTGTTCGAGCATCCATTCTTTCATCTTATGAATGCCGTCGAACTCTTCTTCAAAACGCATCCTCTCAGCGGACTTATAGCGCTCATGGCTGCCTGAAGTGGAATGCCCCAAAGGTTGCGTCATCTCAGTGACATGCACTAAGGCGGGGACGTGATCTGCGCGCGCAACGTCGGAAGCGCTTCGGAACGTCTCGATCAGCGCCGGGTAATCCCACGCTTTGACGCGATAAATATCGTAGCCATCGTTTGATTTCGGCTTGCGCCGAAATCCCTCAAGCAGCTCGCCTACATTCCCTTTGACCATCTGATATTCGTTCGGCACCGAAATGCCGTAGCCGTCGTCATAAATCGCGATGATAGCGGGCGCCTTTAAAACGCCGATCGCATTGACTGCTTCCCAAAACAGACCCTCGGCGGTAGATGCGTTGCCAATGCTCGCCCATGTCACCTCGTCGCCGTTGCGTGAAAATTGCGTAAAGGGTTTAAGCGTTTCTAATCCGCGATACAGCACAGACGCGTATGCCAGCCCGACCGTGCGCGGCATTTGCCCGCTTGTCGGGGAAATGTCGGCGGCGGCGTTGTACAGTTCAACTTGTTTTTTCCACGATCCGTCGGAATTAATGAAGCGGTTGCCGAAATGCCCGTTCATCGAGCGCCCGCCTGTATTGGAATCGTAATTCACATCTGCATGAGCGTATAACTGGGAGAAAAATTCTTGAACGCTCATTACATCCAGCATAAAGATCCAGGTCTGATCGCGATAATATCCCGAACGCCAATCTCCTTTACGGAAATGTCGCGCCATCGCAATATTGACCAACTCTTTGCCGGCGCCGAAAATGCCAAATTTCGCTTTGCCGCTTAATACCTCGCGTCGCCCAATGACCGACGCCTGACGGCTTCGATAGGCGATGCGGTAGTCTTTAACGATCTCGTTTTTTGAAAGGGGAAGTTTAACTGTATCTTTAGTTTTTGGCATGAAGTATTTCTCCTTGCAGAAGTATTAATGAGCGGGCGCGATTAGAAACTATCTTGCAGCGTTGAATTTATCATTTCAGCGAGCCTTGCCCCGAATGCGCCAAAGGGGCTGACGAGCAAAAATTGAGTTCGCATGTCATACGATTTCTACCCGCGAACTAAACTTCGCCGACACTCAAAACGATAATTCAAAGCGCCGCTTCCAATAAAGTTATTATAACAAAGACGACGATACGCGGGAGCATAATCGTACTTTCGCCATGACATTGCGCAAACGGCGCGAAACCGCCCGCGCTTGAAATAGACCAAGAATGTTCAAACAGTTTCGAGAACTAACATTATCAACAAGCGTATCCTTCCAAACTCAATGCAGAGGGGGCTATAATCTAACCTAATGAACGCTGTCAGACTTCTCTCTGCCGTAAAAGAAGATTCGCGCCTCCGCGCATTGAACGCGCTGCGCGATCTTCCCGCCGTAGCGGATTTAATCGAGTTGTGCTTCGCGCCAACGATGGACAACGACGGTCAACGGTATATCAATGAAATGCGCCGCGCCGGTCAAGACGACGGTTTTCTGCGTTGGGCAAAGTATGTCGCTGAAACCGCGTCGCTGCCTTTGATGGGCTTCGTCTGGGAAGAAGACAATCGCATTGTGGGCAACGCCAGCCTTGTTCAATTCCGCGATCAAGGTAAACGCGTTTATCTGATCGCCAACATCGCAACTCACCCCGACTATCGCCACCGCGGGATCGCGCGCGCGCTGACCGAATGTTCGATTCGAGCCGCGCACGATAAAAGCGTGTCGGCGCTATGGTTGCATGTGCGCAACGATAACCCTGACGCGATCGACCTTTATACGGATCTCGGATTTAAGGAATTCACACGTCGCACTTCGTGGGCGGCAAGTTCCTCGACGCCTCAAACGCTATCCCCGCACGCGCTTCAAGTTATGCCGCGCCATCCGCGCTTTTGGAGTCAACAACAGCGCTGGCTTCGCCGCCTTTACCCCGATTCGCTCGTTTGGTACAGCCAGTGGAACGTCAACGCGCTGCGCCCCGGACCTTGGGCTTGGCTCTCTAACCTCTTCGCCGACCTCGACGTTCAACAATGGGCGGCAACGCGCAATGGAACGCTGCGCGCCGCGCTTTCCGCCGTTTCAAACGGGGGACGCGCCCCAACGCTTTATCCCGCCGCTGACGCAACAATTGCCGGCGCAGCAGAAGCGCTGACGCAACTCCTCGTCCATGCGCGACGATGCTTCATCAATCATCCCGCGTTAACGCTGGATTTTCCCGCCAACGAAATGACCGACGCCATTATGGCGGCAGGCTTTATTCCGCGCCGCACGCTGATTTGGATGCAACATTCTCTCTCGTAACGCGTAGATATTTTATAAGGAACCAAAAGGAGGCTTCTATGACAAAATTTATTCTTCGCTGGGCGATCAACGCGGTTGCCCTATATCTGGCGATCTTTCTATTGCCGGGGCTTGAACTGGCAAGCGCGCTGACTTCCGTGATCTGGCTGGCGCTCATCTTTGGTCTGATCAATGCGCTGGTGCGCCCGCTCATCAGCGTTCTGACCTGTCCGCTTATCGCGCTAACGCTTGGACTGTTCACGCTGGTCATCAACACCTTTATGTTTTGGCTAACCAGCGTTATCGGTCAATCATTCGGCATTCAGCTGCTCATTACCGACCCGGTTTGGTGGAACGCTTTCCTCGGCGGGTTAATTGTCAGCGCTGTGAGCGTAGTATTGACGTTAATTCTGAAAGACGAATTGAAAGGGAAGAGAAAATAAATCCCCTCTGCGCAAATTTTAAAAAGACGACTTGTTTCCAGCAAGTCGTCTTTTTATTCTGTGTTGAGACCGGGCAAGCCGCCCGCGGGTTTTGCCGCTCGAGCGGCGCGAAGGATCGCTTCTGTCATCGCTTCCGCCGCTACCGCGCCTAATAAAGACACATCAGCCCGACGCGTTCCCGTTGAAAGCGCGAAGATCGTGTCGCCGTCAAACATGGTATGCGCCGGACGGATAGCGCGCGCAAGCCCGTCTTGCGCCATTTGCGCCATCTTCGTCGCTTGCGCTTTATCTAGTTTCGCATTAGTCGCTACAACGCCGATGACTGTATTGGCGCGTGACGCAAAGCCAAGGATGCCGCGCCCGATCGGCTTCTTCATCATGGTTAACGTATCAGCGAAATGGTTGGCGCGCCCCACGCGCAACGGGCCGATCTTCCCGGAACGCAGCCCGGCGACGATTACGCCGATATAGGGATCAAATACGTCGCCAAAAGCGTTGACTGCGACCAGCGCGCCGACAACCACGCCTCCGCCCGCATCCATGCTCGCTGTGCCAAGCCCGGCTTTCATCGCCAGCGCATTCCCAAACATTTTCCCCACCGACGCGCCGGTTCCAGCGCCAATATTTCCTTCAGTCACCGGCGCGAAAGAAGCGGCGGCGGCGGCTTCGTATCCCATTGCGGCGTCAGGTCGGATGTCGGCGCGACCAAGACTCAGGTCATAAAGGATTGCCGAAGGGACGATAGGCACTTTTGCCGCGCCGGCGTTAAATCCAATCTTATGTTCTTCGAGGTAACGCATCACGCCGCTCGCCGCATCCAGACCAAAGGCGGAGCCGCCAGCCAAGACGATAGCGTGCGCTTTTTGAACATGGTTGATCGGATTCAGCAAGTCGGTCTCGCGCGTGCCGGGCGCGCCGCCGCGCACATCCACGCCTGCAACTGCGCCTTTCCGGCAGAGAATGACGGTACAGCCTGTGAGAGCGTCCTCATTTTGCGCGTGCCCCACCTCAACGCCGCGCACATCGGTAAGTGTGTGGTTGAGTTTCATCGTTGCAATTGAATTAAAGGTTAGACGCAAAATTTGTTGAGTTCTTTCTTACCTTTCACGGCTTTATTTTAATTCGCGAACAAGCTCCATGAATTCGCGCCATTCTTCTTCGAAGAAATGTACGGTGACGTTGTTTAACTCGATATGGTACGTAGTCTCTCCGTCGGGTTCTTCGGCGCGCCATGCCATAAAATTATCGGTTTCAGCGAGCATGTCGGTTTTTGGTTCGTTGTGATTGTCGTTCATTGTTCTTCTCCTTTTGTGGTTTCGAGTCGAGAATAGGTTTTGCCTTTGGTTGAGGCTGGATCAGATCTCGGATACGGGTCAGCCAAGCGGGACCGGTATTGTCGTAGCGTTCGTCTCGATCAGGAGCCCAAGGGTCGAGATCGAACATCTTACGCGCAATATAACGCCCAAGCAACATCACCGTGGCAAGCAGCGGCGCAGCGATGACTACGCCAACAATCCCAAGCAAGTTGGCAAAGATTAGGGCGGTCACCAAAATGGCGGCGGGGTGAACTTTTAGCGTGCGCGCCATAATGCGCGGTGTGATGAAGTTGTCTATTACATTGTCAACGGCGGATGTGGTAATAAGCACGCCTATCGTGTAGATTAGGGGTTGAAGATCGAAAGGTTTATATGGTTGAAAGTAAACAACCAAAGCAAGGGTCGTAGACGTAATGAAAGGACCGATGTATGGCAGAAATTTCGCTAACCCCGCCATAAACGCCAAACCGATGGCATATTTAACGCCCAACAATGAAAAAAGAATCGTAAACACAACGAACGCGAGGGCGAAGATAAAAATTTGCCCGCGTAGAAATGCGTTCCAAATGCGGCTCAACTCAGCCTTCAGCTTATTAAAGTCTTCTGTATAACCGGGCAGGTTAATATAGATAAGGTCGCCTCGTAGACCGTTCGATTCCGCCATGATAAAGTAGGAGACAAGCAGAATAAAAAGCAACCAGCCGATCGCCTGCGCGGCGCGACTCGCCGCCGCCGCAAGCAGGTTGCCAGCTTGTCCGAGGAACGGTTGCACATAGGCAATCAACTGACCGCTGATCGCCTGCAGGTCAATCGCGTTCATATCCAACGTGAATGGTCCAAGCTTATAGACCTGCCCCGCATACGATTCGATATAGCCGGGCAAATTAGCGACGATCTGCTGCACCGAGGCAACAAGGCTCTGCGCCTGCCCTACCAGACCGACGCCGCCTAACGTAAGCAGACCGACTAAGATCAGCAAGAGCGCGACATAGACGAGATTGACGGAAGCTCTCCAGGCGATCGCTAAACGGCGCGAAACGAACGCGGCGATCGGATGCAATAAATAGGTGAGAACGAAGATCATCAACAACGGCGGGATCAAGTTGGAAAAGCGGCTCAGTAAAAATGCCACAATGCCGACAATGACCAACCCGACAAGAAGTTTTGTCGTCGAGCTCCAACGGGGCGAGGGGATGGGTTCTGGAGACATGAAAAGCGCCTTCCAAACGCGCTATCTTTATTCTAGTCAAGAAACGAAACTTTTACAACTATAAAAGATTTCGCGGCGTTATAACGCCGCGAAATCTTTTTGCAACTCAGTTGAGTCGGTTAACATCCCCCTAAGAAGGGGAAAAACGTACACCACAAGAAGTTGCTGTCAATATAATAGAGAGCGCCCGCACAAATGCACACGAACAACACGACCCCGCCGCCGATCAGGAAAATAGGCGTAGTGGATTTCTTTGCCGTAGGAGCAGGTTGCTGTTCTACAGGACTGGCGGGAACACTGCCTACATATTGCTGGGCGGGCGGAGGAGGCGGCGGTGGAGGAGCCGATCGTGCGGCGGCGATCACAGCCGCAGCCCGAGGAGAGGCAATCGTCGCCGCCGGGTCAAAGGTGGAGACTTCAAAGACCAGCACGATCTGTTCGCCGAACGAAACGATCTCGCCCGCTTTCAGCACGCGCGGTCCACTCAGGCGCTGACCGTTAACAAAGGTGCCGTTGGTCGAGCCAAGGTCTTCCAGTACAAACTTTCCGCCTTGGAACGTTAACCGCGCATGATGGCGCGACACTTCGGCGTCGTTGATTGCGATCTCGTTAGATGAGTCGCGTCCAATCGTCAATTGGTCGCCTTCCAGCGCATAGACTGCGCCGGGGGTAGGACCCGTCCGCATAACAAGTTGATACTGAGCCATAGGCTATTCTCCTCTAAGTGATGACAATCAATAATGTAGTATACAAGTTTCTTAAAAAAAGTCAAACCCTATCGTCGTTTTTTTCGGGTGCGCGTACAGGCGGCGAAATTTCAACGATCGTCGCCGTTGATTGTACAACCGAACAAGAATTTAGCGGGTAGCCCATTCTTCCCACGCCCATGCGTTAAGCGGCGCAAGGCGACAAATAAGGTCATTTGTATAAGATAAAAATGACTTTAATCGTACTGTTTAAGATTTTTCTTATAGTACACTCAAATTGCGCCGTCGGTGTTGCAGCGGCAATTATTCCATTCGTAGACGGAGAAATCAGGGCATGAACGAACCGTTATCGTTCTCGGAACTATCCCCTCTCGATCAAATCCGAATAGCGGAAGCGGAGGTCGCGCGTATGTTAATCGCAGCGCGCGAAGCCTCTCAAACGACGCTTGTAGAAGCGCGCGCGCAAGCTTCGCGCCTGAAGGCGGACGCGCATGAGGCGGGCATACAGCGCGGGCAAAACCGTCGCCAAGAGATAGTTTCTCACGCGCAGGAAGAGGCGCGCCAAATCGTTGAGAACGCAAATAAAGAAGCGCAGGCGCTAGAACAACGCGGGAAGACACAAATGGAAGCGGCGATCCACGAAGCGTTGACCGTCACGCTCGGTCTTCATGAAAGCGGGAACTTTTATGAGTCGTGAAATGACCCCCATCCAAATCATCGGGCTGAAAAGTCACTTACAGACGACTGTCCGCGCATTGCGCGCGTTCGGATGCGTACATATTGAAGATCTGGCTGGGCTGCCTGAAATCTCTGCGCACGCATTAACGCTGGATCAAGAAACAGCGCGCGCGCAAGAAGAACTCAGTCTGTTGCTGGCGCGCATCAACGGCTTGCTTGATGCGCTCAACGGACCTATTTCACAGAAGCCGCTGCCGCTGCCGCTGCCGGATAATTATATAAACGAAGCGCGCGCCGGCGTAGATGAACTAGCTCCTTACTTAAAAGACTTGCTTTCACAAAAAGAAAAGCTAGAAGCCGAACTCGCCTCATTGCCGCGCTTCGAAGCGACTTTGCGAAAATTATTGCCAATCCTGCCGTCGTCGGCGCAGAAAGCCGGCAATCGTTCGATAGGAATTCTCGTCAGTCGCGATCACATGGATGTTCTGGATCATATCAGTAAGCGCGCGCTCGAACTCACTCACGGTCAGGCGGATGTTGTCTCTACCGACATCGATTCATCCACGCGCGCCATGCTGATCGTCTTTCCTGAGGCGTTCACGCAAGAGATTGAAACAACGCTTGGGCGCGAAAATATCTCGCGGTTGCGCCTCCCCGAAGAATTAGGCGACGGTTCGCCTGACACGGCGTTGGAGACGCTCTACCATCGCATGGCCGCTATCCCTGCTGAGATCGCGGAGATCAATCAGAAAGTTGCGGCGCTGTCTGAACAGTGGAGCAAAAGATTATCCGCATGGCGCGCCGCGTTGCAAGACGAGGTTGAAGCGTCGTCTGTTTTTCTAAAATTCGGCGAAACCGATACGAGTTTCATTCTGGCGGGCTGGGTTCCAACGGATCAGTTCGAAGCGCTGAAAACTATGTTGCGCGATATTCCTGCGGGTTCGGCATTTGTCGAAATATTAACACTGACGCCCGAGTTGAAGAAACGCGCGCCGGTCGTCTTACAAAACCCAACGATCGCAAAACCTTTTGAGAGTCTCATCAATATGCTCGCTCTTCCGCGCTACGGGCATGTTGACCCGACGCGCCTTATGGCGTTCTTTCTACCGTTGTTCTTCGGCATGATTCTTGGCGACGTGGGTTATGGAACGCTGGCGTTATTGATCAGCCTCGGCTTATTACGGCGCTTCAAAGAGGGCATGACGCGCGATATTCTGCTTGTGCTGGCGATGGGCTCAGCTTGGGCGATTCTCTTCGGTTTTCTATTCGGCGAAGCGTTTGGCACGCTGGGCGAACAACTCGGCTTGCACCCGCTCTGGTTTGACCGCGCCAACCCCAGTAACGTGATGGGGCTGTTGTTAATGACCATCGGGATCGGAGCGGCGCATATTACGCTGGGACTCGTGATTGGCGTATGGGAAGCCATCAAAGATAAAAGCCGCAGTCACCTGCTCGAACGCGGCGGCATGTTGCTCGGCTTAATCGGCTTATTCCTGCTCGTGAGCATCCTAGCCAACCTAATGCCGCAAGGGTTTAAGACGATCTCGATTGCGTTTGTCATCGTCGGCGTGGTCATGCTCGGCGCTTCGCTCGGCTCGCTCGGCATCATTATGGGACCGATTCAGTCTCTGC
>BQMV01000256.1 GCA_022181005.1 Anaerolineaceae bacterium
CATTTGATGCTGTCGGGACGCGTTAGAAATAGACAGAAAGAGATCAGAAAAGCAATGCCTGACGCTATCGATCTATTGACCGTTTGCGTAGAGGCGGGATTAAGCTTCGACTCGGCAATGCAGCGCGTAAGCGAGAAATGGGAGAATCAACTTTCGCTGGCATTTGCTCGCACTATTCGCGAGGTGCAACTGGGCAAGACGCGACGCGAAGCCTTGCGAGATATGGCGGATCGTCTAGGCGTTGCGGAAATGTCCAGCTTTGTTGCGGCGTTGATCCAAAGTGAAATGCTCGGCGTAAGTATGGCGCGAGTGTTGCGCATTCAATCCGACCAAATGCGCGTGAAGCGTCGTCAGTTGGCGGAAGAAGAAGCGCATAAGGCGCCTGTTAAGATGGTTATCCCAATGGCGTTATTGGTCTTTCCGACGATTATGATCATTATTCTAACTCCCGCCGCATTGCAAGTTGCGGGATCGCTCTAAGAGAATAGAATTTGACGTTGCATTAAAAAAACAGCGACATCGAGAAATATATTTCTAGGTTGATATGAAGGGAATCCCCTGGTTGTATCGTTTCTACCGGTGGGGTTGGAGCGGGATGGATCTACTCTTTCCGCCGATGTGCGGCGGGTGCGGACAGATAGGTTCACGCTGGTGTGAAATATGTAAGGGACGCGTCGCGCGAATTCGCGAACCGTTTTGTACGAAGTGCGGAACTCCCACGCTTAACAACGATATCTGTGAGAAATGTTTATCGAATCCGCCCATCTATAGCGCCTTGCGATCGTGGGCGGGTTTTGAGTCGCCGGTGCGAGACGCGCTTCTTGCAGTCAAATACCATCGTAATATTGGATTGGCGGACGCAATTGCAACGGATATGCTCGAGTTTGCGCGTTCGCTGCAATGGATGATGGAGATTCTGATTCCTGTTCCTTCGGGAGCGGCGCGTTTAAGAGAGAGAGGATATAATCAAGTTGCGCTGATTGCGCGTCCGCTTGCTTACGAGTTGGGTGTTGCGTATGCGCCGAATGGCTTGAGAAGAGCGCGCGAGACCCGCTCGCAAGTCGGCTTGAACGTCTCTGAACGACGCGAGAATGTTCGAGGGGCGTATCGCGCCGATCCATCGGTTGTAGAGCACAAGTCTATTTTACTGATGGATGATGTGGCTACAACTGGCGCCACTATCTCCGCTTGCGCAGAGGCGCTGGTCGCCGCAGGCGCGACGGAAGTGCGCGCGTTGACGGTAGCTCGCGCGCATGCTCGCCATGATCTAAATCGCGTTTGATTTGCATGAACGCGCATTGCAGAAACACGATAATCATAGAGGAGGTCCTGCCATGACAAGCAAGATCGAAGTCCAAGCGCGGAATATGCGGTTAACCGACAATACGCGCGAATATGTAGAAACAAAGGCGGCTAAACTAGAACGATACCTTCAGGAGATAGACGAGATATACGTTGAGCTTTCTCATGAGAAGACTGCGCGCCAAGCCGACGACCGTTTTGCTGCGCAGATGACGGTGCGCGGTAAGGGAGTTTTGCTGCGCACAGAAGAGCGTTCGGATAATTTGCATGCAGCGTTCGACGAGGCTTGGGACAAAATGCAACGCCAGATCGAACGATACAAGGGCAAACATCATCGCGGTCGCGGCGATGGACGTTCTGCCGCCGAAGCCGTGGCAGAAGAAGCGCTGGTGGATGAGACTGGCGAGTTGATGCCGCTAATCGTCAAGCGTAAGAAATTCGTCCTCTTACCGATGGATGAGAATGAGGCGATGGAGCAGATGCGCTTGCTTGGGCACGACGATTTCTTTATCTTCTTCAACGCGGAGAAGAACGCCGTGCAAGTGTTGTATCGCCGGCGTAACGGTTCATACGGCTTGATCGAGCCGGTGATCGGATAGCGTAATGCGAAAATAATGTTCAGCCCGACGAAGATAGTCGGGCTGAACGCTTAAGGAACGAAAATGGAATCGGATGAAATCCTGCGAGAAGAGCAAGACGTTGGAAATAACGAGCACGAAAATGTCAGCCGCATCGTCCGCGAATTGATCGAGGCGATCGGCGAAGACCCTCGGCGCGAAGGTTTGGCGAATACTCCGCGCCGTGTGGCGCGAATGTACGCGGAGTTGTTGAGCGGCTATGCAACAGATCCTGAACGTCTTGTAAACGGCGCGCTTTTTAATGTGACATACGACGAGATGATCGTCGTGCGCGATATTGAATTTTATAGTTTGTGCGAGCATCATATGCTTCCATTTATTGGACGCGCGCATGTCGCTTACATTCCCGCTGGGCAGGTGATCGGGTTGTCGAAAATTCCGCGTATTGTAGATATGTATGCGCGGCGCTTGCAGATTCAGGAGCGCATGACGCGTCAGATCGCGGATCTTCTTCAGGATATTTTAAATCCACATGGCGTGGCAGTGGTTGTGGAAGGAATGCACATGTGCGCGATGATGCGCGGCGTGAGGAAACATGATGCGCGCATGACGACTTCGGCGATGCACGGATCGTTCCGCGCGAATGCGGCGACGCGGCAGGAATTTCTAGAAAATATCAGCCGTGGATCAAAACCGCTTCAATTGTAAAAGACGCATATGCGTTTGGCGCGGCTTCTTAAGAGCGGAGCGATAATTCTTGACGCGGCTTCATCCAGATATGCCGGCGGAGACGCGTTGCTGTTTCTGCGATCGTCTCGCCCGTTTCCGGATTTTGAAGAGTAGGATAAATCTCCGCTAAAGGCGCGACGACGAACGCTTGTCTCAGCCAGCGTCCATTGATGATCTCGTCGTTGAAAACGATGATGTCAATGTCAATTGTTCGAGGCGCATACTTATCTCTGCTGCGTCGGCGCTTCAGTTTAGCTTCAATGAATTGAATAACGTCAGATTTTAATTCATCGCGCGAGAAAGACGCTTGATACGATAAGCAGGCATTTAGATAATTATCGCCGCCGCCGCCCACAGGTTGAGATTCCCATATGCTGGAAATTTCTACAATCTGTCCGCGCTGTGCGAGCAGTTGCGCCGCTCGCGGCAGGTTAATCTCCGGCTCAATGTTTGATCCTAAGCTTAAATACGCGACATGCAATTTACTCATCTCGACTGCGCTCGATCTCCACACCGACTGATTCGGCGAAGCGCACTGCGCCCGGCTTTTCCACCCGGACGACAACCTTTTGCGCGTTTTCATCCTCCAGGCAGAGTTTTGCCAGATCGTTCGCCAGCGCTTCCACAGTGAGGCGTTGCGCGCTTTCGGCATGCGCCATTACTTTTTTCGACATCTTGCTGTAGTCTACGCAGTCGTTGATATGATCGGTTTCCGCTGCGCGGCGAGTATCGGTGGAAATGACGATGTTGATTAGGATGTTTTGAGCGCGGCGGCGTTCCCAGTCATTGATGCCGATAATGCCGCGGACGAGCAGGTCTTTGATAATGATTTTGTCCATTGTTTGAGAATCCTTTTAATATATGCGTAGGCGAATTAAAGTTATGAACATTACTTAATAAAACGGGCGCGTTAAACGAGGTTGCGTCCGCCGTCCACATGGATAATCTCGCCGGTAATATATGAGGGAGACGTAAGCAGGAAGAGCAACGCTTGTTCCACTTCGGGCTCTTGCGCCCAACGTTTCATTGGGACATTTTTTATGATCTCAGGCGAAGCGTTCCCGCCGGCAGGCGGAAGGATCGCGCCGAGCGCCAAACCGTTGACGACGATCTTCGGCGCGAGCGCGATTGCCATGGATTTCGTCAACGCCGCCAGCGCCGACTTGCTGATCGTGTAGGGGAAGTGATCCGCGCCGGGGCGCAGAGCGCGCCAGTCGAGGATATTGATTATGCGAGAGCCTTCATCCGCTTGACGGGCAAAGGCTTGGCTGAGCAAAAACGGCGCGGTTAGATTAAGGGCAAGATGGCGGTTCCAATCTGTGAGCGTGGTTGCGTTGAATGAGAGCGGCTCGAAGATGGCGGCGCTGTTGACGAGAACATGCAAGGGTGTGGATTTGTTGACCAGCCGAATTAGTTCTTCCGTCTGGGTTGAGTCGCTCAAATCTGCCTGAAAGATCCATGCGCGTTTGCCGAGACTTGTAATTTCAACGCGCAGCGATTCGGCGTCCGCTTGAGAGTGCGCGTGATGGATGGCAACGTTCGCGCCCGCGCGTGCGCATGCCAGCGCGAACGTTCGCCCGAGTCGCCGCGCCGCGCCGGTGATGAGAATGGTTTTGTTTGTTAATGTGTGAGAGTCCATAGGGAAGATTGTAATCTATTCGTTTTCTCCTTTGTGTGCGAGAAGCCTGTCGTAAGCGATTAAGGTTGCGGCAAGCGTTAGCCAAGCGACGATCTGCTCTTGCCGAAACCCGTCGAGAATTAATACGCTGTCTCCGCGAAAGGTTTCGAGAAAGAGACGCGCTCCCGCGCTGAGTGCGGTGAAATAGAGAAAGAGTGCGCCTGGAAACAGTTCCGATTTGCGGAACCAGATTAAGCCGAAAATAGCCAGCGAAGCGATCAACTCGTAGATTTGAGTTGGGTGCCGCGTGGCGCCCCATAAATTAATGCCCCATGGTAGAGACGTGGGGCTGCCGAAGGCTGTCCCGGCGGCGAAGTGAGAGAGGTGAATGCCAATGGCGAGAAAAGCGAAAATGGGAGCGAGCGCATCAAGCGCGTTCCAAAACGAAAAATTTTGTCTTTTTCCGTAAACGATTCCTGTGAGAATCCCGGTGACAATCCCGCCAAAGGAATCGAATAGATCAATGTTAAGAGAAAATAGACTTAGCGGAGAACCTACGAAGGCGGAATAATTTGTCAATGCAAAGAGCGTGCGTCCGCCGATGAGATAGCCGAACAACGAATAGAAAATGAGGTTATTTAGCCTCTCTTTTGAGATGTCATACTGTTCGCTTCGTTTTTCTGCGAAGGCGAGCCCGATCCACAGCGCGGCGATGAGGAGAATTAGGTTACGAGGAGGGGCAAAGAACGCGCGGAAGATGTCAATCATTTCAAGAGCGCCTCCACTCTCGTTCGTAACAACGCTTCCGCCATCGGTCCTCCAATGACGACTTCGTTGATAACGCCTTCACGGGTGATGAAAAATGAAGATGGAAGCGAGCGTAATTGGTAAGCGGACCCGATGATAGCCGTTTCGTCGAGCAAAATAGGAAAAGTGAGGTTGTATTTTTGTGCGAACGGCTGAATGTCCGAAATTTTATCCTGATAGGTCATGTTGATCGCGAGGACGATAAAACCTTGGTCTTTATACTCGTTATAGATTTTCTCGATGGCGGGCATTTCTGCGCGACAAGGCGGACACCACGTCGCCCAGAGGTTAATCAGCGCCGCTTGCCCGCGCAAGTCTGAGAGTCGTATTGTTGCGCCGTCGGTTGTTTGAAGCGAGAAATTGGGCGCGAGAAAGCCCGTCTGCGGCGCCGCGATCGTTCGGGGGTGAGAGGCGTTGTTTTTATCTACGCTAAGAAATATCCAGCCTAGTCCGAGCGTCAAGAAGATGGCGTAAATGAATCGTCGAGGCGTTGCGCGCATGTTCTTTAGTACGCCTTCGGCGTTGAAGTCTTACGATGGTACAATCCACAAAAAAATAGAAACGTCAGGATAATTATGACAAACGATCTTCAGTCACGCGCGATCAATACTTTGCGATTTCTTTCGGCGGACGCTGTGCAGAAAGCGAACTCGGGTCATCCCGGGCTGCCGATGGGGGCGGCGGCGATAGCCTACACGATCTGGACGCGCCACCTGCGGCACAATCCGCGCAACCCTAAATGGATGGGACGCGATCGCTTTATTCTTTCGGGCGGGCATGGTTCGATGCTTTTGTATTCGCTCTTACATTTGACCGGGTACGATGTGAGTTTGGACGATATTAAGAACTTCCGCCAATGGGGGAGCATTACGCCGGGACACCCGGAGCATGGGCTGACGCCCGGCGTGGAAGTGACGACGGGCCCGCTAGGGCAGGGATTTGGTCAAGGCGTGGGTATGGCGATTGCGGCGAGTCATCTTGCGGCGTTGTTTAATAAGCCTAAGCATGAGCTCATCCAATCGTATATTTACGGCGTTGTCACCGACGGCGATCTGATGGAAGGCGTTTCCTCCGAAGCCGCGTCGTTGGCGGGACACTTGTCTTTGGGGCGCATTATTTATCTGTATGACGATAATCACATTTCGATTGACGGCTCGACTAATTTAGCCTTTACTGAAAATCGCGCCGCGCGTTTTGAAGCGTATGGTTGGCACGTTCAGGCGGTGGCTGACGGCAACGACGTAGAGGCGATTGATAAGGCGATTCAAGCCGCGAAGCTTGATCCGCGTCCGTCAATTATCATGTGTCGTACGACTATCGGCTATGGAGCGCCCAATCGGCAGGGCACTTCTAAAGCGCATGGCGAGCCGCTCGGCGACGAAGAACTTAATGCCGCGAAAGAGAATTTGGGCTGGCCCCTTGAGCCGCGCTTCTTCATTCCCAACGATGTCCTCGCTTTTTATCGCAATGCGCTCGATGCTGGTCGCGATATGGAGGATGACTGGAAGAAATCCTTCGAAGCGTATAAAAAAGAAAATCCCGATCTTGGCGCGGAATTGGCGCGGCGGTTAGAGGGGAAATTACCCGATGATTGGGATGCGAATTTGCCGACGTTCCCCGCCGACCCGAAAGGCATGGCGACCCGCGCGTCTTCCGGGAAAATGATTAACGCGCTTGCGCCCATCTTGCCCGAACTGATCGGCGGCTCGGCAGATTTGGCTCCTTCGAACAACACCATGATTAATGGAAGCCCTTCTTTTCAAAAAGAGTCGTATGAAGGTCGCAACTTTCACTTTGGCGTGCGCGAACATGGTATGGGCGCGGCGTTGAACGGGATGAATCTATACGGCGGCGTTATCGCCTATGGCGGCACGTTTCTCATCTTCTCCGATTACATGAAACCAGCCATTCGTCTCGCGGCGCTCTCGCATGCTCCTTCGATCTTTATCTACACTCACGACTCGGTCGGGTTAGGCGAAGACGGACCGACTCATCAGCCAATTGAACAACTTGCCGCCTTGCGCGCTATTCCGAATATGGTGACGATTCGTCCTGCTGATGCGAACGAAGTTCGCGAGGCATGGAAAGTCGCTATCGCGCGCCGCAACGGGCCGACTGCGCTGGTCCTTACTCGCCAAGCCCTGCCAACGCTCGGCGATGTCGGTGCGCCTGCCGTTGAGAAAGGAGCATACGTGTTAAGAGATTTTGGCAAGCCTGAAATGATCTTAATGGCGACGGGGTCGGAAGTGAGTTTGATATTTACCGCCGCGCAGAAACTTCACGAAGAAGGCATAGGGGTGCGCGTGGTTTCCTTCCCATCTTGGGAGTTGTTTGAAAAGCAAGACGAAGCGTACAAGGAATCTGTCCTGCCGAAGAACATCATAAAACGGCTTGCCGTTGAACTTGGCTCTAGTCTCGGTTGGGAACGTTACGCCTCCGCTGCGCTATGCGTGGACCGCTTTGGCGCATCGGCTCCGTATAAGATTATCTTTCAGAAGTTCGGGTTTACGGTAGAGAATGTAGTTGCAAGAGCAAAAGAGTTAATTGCGTAGCGGCAACTCAATCGTTGCTGCAAAGGATAATGATGAAAATTGTCGTTGGTTTTGACCATGCGGGCTTCCCGCTGAAACAAATTGTTCTCGACGCTGTGCGCGAAGCGGGACATGAGCCTGTTGATGTTGGCACAGACTCTGCCGCCCCGGTGGACTTTCCGGACTTTGCCGAGAAGTTGGGACGCAAGATCCAAAACGGCGAAGCGGAACGCGGAATTTTAGTATGCGGATCGGGAGTCGGCGCGTGTATCGCCGCCAACAAGATGAAAGGCGTGTACGCATCTATTTGTCATGATACATATTCTGCGGCGCAGGGCGTGGCGCACGACGACATGAACGTTCTTTGTCTCGGCGGGCGCGTTGTTGGCGTTGAGCTGGCAAAAGCCCTTATCTCCGCATTTTTAAGCGCGGAGTATCAAGGCGACAAGGCGGGCGGGGAGAGGTTGGCGCGGAGGGTGGGGAAGATTCATAAACTAGAAGAATTCGGTCAGTTGGGAGATTAATAGATTGATTCCTTTGATTTACAATTTTCTGAAATTCAAAAACTTTTAAAATGGACATAACTATGAGTACGATCAAAAAATTAACTACATTAGGTCAATCCCTCTGGTACGATAACATCCAGCGCAAGATTCTGGAAAATGGCGAATTCAAAACCATGATCGAGCGCGGCGACATTCGCGGCGTGACGTCGAAT
>BQMV01000257.1 GCA_022181005.1 Anaerolineaceae bacterium
CTCGCACTAACGATGAGCTCTACATATACGCAGTCTGATTTTGTTGTGGAAGTGACACGGCGACCACCGAGATCTACACTCTTTCCCTACACGACGCTCTTCCGATCTACGACTGGACCTGAAATGTGGGAGCAGACTGCAGGGTGCGTGACCGATGTTATTATCGGTATGGGGACCGGGGGAACGATCTCTGGCGTAGGACGCTTCCTCAAGTCTAAGAATCCGAATATTCAGATAGTGGGCGTGGATATTGAGGGTTCAATCCTGACGGAAATTTGGCAAAATAAAGGGACGATTCCCGCTGGCGCGTACCCGAAAACGTATAAAGTAGAGGGGATCGGCGAAGATTTTTTGCCGACTACGCTCGACTTGTCCGTTGTAGATGCGATCGAACGCGCAGGCGACCGCGAATCATTCTTGTGGGCGCGCCAACTTGTGCGACAAGAAGGCATCTTTGCCGGCGGTTCGTCCGGGTCTGCGCTGGCGGGCGCGATTAAGTATTGCCGTAAGTTAAAAGGCGAGCGTTTCCCTGTGGTAATCTTCCCCGATTCGGGTTCGCGTTATCTTTCTAAATTTTATGACGATAAATGGATGCGCGAATTTGGTTTTCTTTCCATGGAATTTGGCGAGACTTCGCTTGGCGATTTGTTAATCGCCAAGCCCGATAAGGTTTTATATTCGGCTGCGTTAGGCGATTCGATGCGCAAGGTTATCGCCATTATGCACCAGCATGGAATTTCGCAAATGCCTGTCGTTGGCGCCGATGGCGCGCTGGTCGGTTTGATCGAAGAAGTGGACTTGCTGAATCATATGCTCGAGAGGCACGACCATAGCCATGAAGAAACAATTGATGCGCTTGTACAGAACGCCGGAGCAGTCTTCCCGCAGGGGGCTTCGCTGGAGGAAGCGATGCCGGCGTTGAAGAGCGGGTTAGCTTTGCTGATCGTAGAGAGCAGCCGTCCGGTTGGGATTTTGACCAAAATTGACGTATTAGACTATGTGGCGGGGAAAATCTGACGGCGATTTAAATTTGTGCTACAATCGTAGCGTGTTGCATGAAGGTCGGCGGTCCGACAATCAGAGGGAATACACATTCGCTTCCTGGCGCCTGGGTGTCTGCGATCTCAAGAGTCATGCACGGTCAACTCGTTTTGCTTTAGCGGCTGCTTCATCGCTAAAGCCCACACTCAGGAGAAGAGAACCCCTATGGAAGCGAAACTCTATGTTGGCAACCTGCCGTTCAATGTTAATGACGTTGATTTGCAGGGATTGTTCGCGCAAGCCGGCGCGGTGAAGTCTGCGCAAGTGATCAAAGACCGAGCCAGCGGTCGCTCGAAAGGCTTTGGCTTTGTCGAGATGGAATCGTCGGAAGATGCGCAGAGCGCGATTACGATGTTTCACGGTAAAGACTACAATGGGCGCGCGCTCACCGTGAATATCGCTCGTCCGCGCGAGGAACGTTCCGGCGGTTTTCGCGGCGGAGACTACAACCGCGAACGAAGACGCAACTATTAAGCCATTGAGATCGTTCTAGCGTTGAGCCAAATGGGCGGTGCCAGCCATTTGGCTCAATTTATTTGTCGAATAGCCGCGCTCAAACATGAGAATAAATTGCAGGTTGTCATTATTTTATGCGCCCCACGTTTCTTGAAGTTAATCTGACTCAGCTTGAAAAGAATATTTCCGCGATCCGTGCGCATGCGGCGCCCGCGAAAGTAATGGCGATGGTAAAAGCCAACGCGTATGGTCATGGCGTGGATGGCGTTGCGCCCTTTCTAGAAGCAAGCGTAGATTATTTTGGCGTGGCGATCGTTGAAGAGGGAATCCATTTACGCGAGTTAGGCGTTCGCAAGCCAATTCTGGTTTCAGGCGGCATCTTGCCTGAGCAAGTCTTTTCTTTAGCCGAATATGATTTAACGTTGAGCGGCGCGTCGATTGAGCTATTGAAAGCGGCGGAAGAGACGTCGCAACGCATGGGTAAGCGCATCAAAATTCATTTGAAATTTGATACCGGCATGGAGCGCATTGGCGTTCATGAATATGAAGCCGTTCCATTGATCGAACAATCGTTGCGTTTGAAGCATGCCGAAGTCGAAGGGATATTTACGCACTTTGCCAATTCGGAAAGCGCCGATCGCGAATATTCCAACCGTCAGATAGAGCGTTTTCACGAAATTTTACGCATTTACGAAAAATTAAATGAACCCTGCCCAGCGTTGAGACACGCCAATAATTCGGGCGGAATCTTGAATTTGCCCGAAGCGAATTTTGACATGGTTCGTTCGGGCGTGTTAACCTATGGCGTATATCCGGGCGATGAAACGCCGCGAATCGTTGATGTAAAACCTGCGCTGTTGTGGCGGTCGTCTGTGACGTATTCAAAAATTACTAAGCCCGGTCGCCCGGTGAGCTATGGATCGTTGTGGCAGTCTGAAAAAGAAACGCGTGTCATTACCGTTCCATGCGGCTATGCAGACGGCTACTTTCGCCGTATGTCGAATCGCGCGCGCGTTATGATCGGCGGGAAGATGTATCCGCAAGTAGGACGCATCTGCATGGATCAATTTATGGTGGACGTTGGCGGCGACGACGTGAAGGTTGGCGAGGATGTGGTCTTGCTCGGCGGCGGCATTGCGGCGGAAGATCTCGCCGAGTGGGCTGGCACCAATGCATATGAAGCGATGACAAATATTGGCGCGCGCGTGCCGCGTGTGTTTGTGCGGGAGCGATGATAGAATGATGAAATCGTTGACTTAAGGAGCATTGTGAAGCGAATATACGAAAATTATGGATTGCTTGTTACTGTAGCAAGCGCGGTCGTAGCGCTCGACCAGTGGACGAAGTGGATTGTGCGTGACAACTTACCGTTTAGCGCGTCGTGGCTGCCTTCGACGCTTGACTGGTTGCACCCCTACGCGCGCATTGTTCATTGGCAAAACTCGGGCGCGGCGTTTGGAATGTTCCAAAATGGAAGCATGGTCTTTACCGCGCTGGCGTTCCTTGTGATCGGCGCGATCATCTACTACTTTCCACAGACCGATCAGCGCGATTGGACGCTGCGCCTTGCGATGAGCATGCAATTGGGCGGAGCGCTCGGCAACCTACTCGACCGCATCTTGCGCGATGGGCGTGTGACAGATTTTATTTCAGTCGGCGCTTTCCCCGTCTTCAATCTTGCAGACGCTTCGATTACTGTCGGCACGATAATTCTATTATTAGGCGTTTATATGCAAGAGCGCGCCTTGAAGAAAGAAGCGGCTGGCATAGGCGCGATTCAGCAGCCCGGCGAAGCGAAACGTGAGTGAGCGTATCCTGCATTTTCAATTCGAGCGAGAAACGAACGAGCGGCTGGATAAATTCCTAGTCGCATCTCTGCCTGAATTTTCACGTTCGCGGATTAAGGGTTTGATCGCGGCTGGGCATGTGGACGTGAACGGCCGCGCCGCGCGGAAGGCTGGTCAGCTGTTGGAGGCTGGGACTGCGCTTGAAGTTCGCATTCCGCCTCCTGCGCGGACCGAAATTATCGCTGAGCAAATTCCGCTTGACGTAGTTTTTGAAAACGGCGACTTGCTTGTTGTGAACAAGCCTGCTGGGATGGTTGTGCATCCCGCCGTTGGTCATTCTTCGGGCACGCTCGTCAACGCCGTGTTGGGTTATGATGCAGAGATCGAAGGTATTGGCGGCGAAGAGAGACCGGGGGTCGTGCATCGGTTGGATAAAGATACCTCCGGTTTAATTTTGCTTGCTAAGAACGAGCGCGCTCATCGCTGGCTGCAAGACCAATTCCGCTTGCGAAAGGTGGAGAAAACCTACCTTGCGCTGGTAGATGGAAAACCGCCTACGTTATCAGGTCGCGTGGAGACGTATATTGGGCGCGATCCTAAAAACAGGAAGCGCATGGCGAACGTCTCTGCGAGCAAAGGGCGCGAAGCGATTTCGGAATACAAAACGCTTGAAAGTTTCAAACGCCACACACTGCTTGAATTTCATCCATTCACCGGACGCACGCACCAGATTCGTTTGCATTGCGCCTTCTTGAAATGTCCTATCGCAGGCGATGAGGTGTACGGGAGAAAATCGTCAACGATTCTGCTCTCGCGTCATTTTTTGCACGCGGCTGAACTCAGAATTATTTTGCCCGGCGAAACAGCCGAGCGAATGTTTGAAGCGGCTTTGCCTGACGACTTAAGAGAGGCATTGGGGCAATTAAGAAAGGAAAATTAAAATGAAATATATTGACCTTCGTTCCGATACGGTGACTAAGCCCACGCCCGAAATGCGCGAGGCAATGGCGGAAGCCGAAGTGGGCGACGATGTATACGGCGACGATCCGACGGTCAACCGTTTAGAGGAGTTAGCCGCGCAAAAACTTGGAAAGGAATCTGCGGTGTTCGTTCCTTCCGGCACGATGGGAAATCTGATCGCTATATTGACACACTGCCAGCGCGGCGATGAAGCGATCGTGGGAGATCGCTCTCATATTTATTTGAACGAAGCGGGCGGGATGTCGGCTCTGGGAGGCGTGCACCCCAACCCCGCGCCAAATCAGAAAGATGGCACGCTGGCGTTAGAGGATATTCGCGCTCGGATTCGAACTGTAGATATTCATCATCCGACAACGCGTTTAATCTGCATCGAAAACACGCAGAATTTTTGCGGCGGCGTTGCGCTGACCGCTGAATATACTCGTCAAGTAGGGGAACTCGCGCGAGAAAATAGCCTGCGCCTTCATCTCGATGGCGCGCGCATCTTTAACGCTGTCGTTGCGCAACAAGCGGACGTTAAGGAGTTGACCGCCCCGGCAGATTCTGTAATGTTCTGTTTAAGCAAGGGATTGGCTGCGCCGGTTGGCTCGATGCTTGTAGGCGCGACAGAATTTATTGCGCGCGCACGGCGTTTTCGTAAGATGCTTGGTGGAGGTATGCGTCAGGCGGGCGTGCTTGCCGCCGCTGGCATTCTCTCGTTGGAAACGATGACGCTGCGTGTAGCGGAAGATCATTATCGCGCGAAAATGTTTGCGGACGGGCTTCGTGGCGTTCACGGCATTGTTTTAGACGAAAACATGCCTCAGACCAATATGATCTATTTTAATCTCGCTCCACATGTGACGTTGAGCGCGGAAGAGATTTCTCAAAGGATGGCGGAGCGCGGCATTCTACTGAGTTGGATTGATGCGCGTCGCAGCCGTTTGGTTACACACTACGAAGTTGATGATGTTGCGGTAGCGAGGGCAGTGGAGGCGTTTAAAGGAATTCTGGGATAGGCTGGTAAGCTTCGTTTTGCTTGTTGCCTTCTGCGGCGGACTGGCGATTAAGAACATGTGTTAATGCGGCGACGATATTGGGGTCGAATAAGATGCCGCTGTGTTGTTGCATATATTGTAGGGCTTCCTCATTGGGCAGCCGTTCACGATATTTGCGGCTGCTAGTGAGCGCGTCAAACACGTCGGCGACGGCAAAAATGCGCGCTTCTATAGGGATTTCTTCGCCGCGCAGCCCCAACGGATACCCGCTTCCGTTCCAGCGCTCGTGATGATGGCGGATGACCAAAATGGTTTCTTGTAAAAATGGAATGTCTTTTACGATATGGGCGCCGATGTCGGGATGAACGCGCATGATCTTCCATTCATCGTCAGTGAGTTTATCTGGCTTATGAAGTATAGCGTCGCTAATGCCGATTTTGCCGATGTCGTGAAGCAGGGAGCCCCGTTCAAGCGCCTTGATTTGTTTTTCAGTCCAACCGATTTCCATGGCGAGCGCGCAGGCAAGGCGGCTAACGCGAACGCTGTGACCTTCTGTTTCCCGGTCTCTAGCGTCCAGCGCCGACATTAACGATTTAAGCGTGCGGTCGTATGTGATCTCCAGTTCAGCGTACGCTTTTTGGAGTTCTTTCGCCTGCCGCCGCGACTCAGCCAGCAAGATGGCGCGGTCGAGCGCGACGGCGGCTTGGTTTGCCAGCGTTTGGAGGCTGGCAAAGTTTTGTCCGCGGTTATCGGAGGTTTTTATCCATAGCGCGCCTTTTGTTTCGCTGCTTCTTAATAAGGGATAACATACTAGCGTCCCGTTGTTATTTGAAATAATGATGCTTTGACCGGTCTGAATCGCCTGATCAATCGTTTCTTGCGGGCGTTCGCGGCGCGAGTGGAAACCGTTTGCGTCCATTTCAACCTCTACTTCGACAGTTCCTTGTTTTGAGAGAAGCATGACGCCGGTCTCTGTTGAATTGGCGAGTGTATGCGCGGCTTGGCTGATCAGTTTTGCGGCGTCGCTGACCTCTTCCGCCTGAATAACGTCTACGCTAAGTTGGTAGAGCATAGCAGTGGTGCTCAATGTATTGCGCAATTCCTGATACAACCACGAACTTTCAATTGCGGCTGCTGCTTGAGACGATAATAAGTCTGCAAGCGATTCATCGTCTTCTGAGAAAGACGCGCCGTCCTGCTTTCCAAATGCAAGAATCGCGCCGATACTTAAACGATGTAAACGGATCGGGATCGCGATCGCGCTTCTCAGAGTTGGACGGTCAATTTCAAGAGAGCCTGCGCGGATATATTTTCGCGCATCTCGAACGCGAAACGGATATTTCGCGTTTAATGCCGCCGTCAGCAGCGTCTCATTGTGAGCGGCGTTTTGCAGTCCCTCAAGCAACTTAGGAGCGTCGCCGGCAGAAGCGGTGCGCGAGAAGCTCCCCTGTTGGTCGAGTAGAGAGATAAAGACGAAATGCGCTTTGAGCGTTTTGCGCACGATTGTCGCGATCTCTTGCACGGCGGCTTGCGCGTCTAGCAGGGTGGCAAGCGAGATGCCCGCTCGAATCAGTTCTTTCAAACGCTGATGATAACTTGCGCGTTCCCATGCCCGTGTTAGTTCGCCGGCGATATCTTCGGCGATGGCAATATCTTCGCGGGTGAACGCGTAGGGCGCATCGGAACAAATCTCGATTATGCTTCTAATTTTGTTGTGCTGCATGATGGGAATGCTGATCAGCGAGATTACGCTGCGCCCGGGCAACGCTATAAAGTCGGGATCAAGACGAGCGTCGTTGATGATTTGCGATTTCTTTAGCTGCGTTACGCGCCCCAACACGCCTGTTGTTGAGTCTTGCTGGTAGCCTGATGGAATATGAGTTGCGTGTTTGCCGGCATACGTTATAGCGACATAGCTTTGTTCTTCCGGCTTATGCCACATCAGCGAGACCAGCGTGCAATTGATAGCTCGCTCAATGGCGTTGACCGCTAGTTGTGCGGCGACTTCCAGTTCCAGTTCGGCTTCGAGTTGTTTACTTAATTCATTGAGATAAGTTAACTGCGTTGTCCGTTGTTTTTCCACGTTCAATTGCTGGGTGAGGAGTTCAACTTGTCCGTTCAGCCGCTTGACAGTCGTTTCTGCTTGACTTGCGTCGATGGCGGCTGTTGGTAGAGGCGCATAGTTCATTTGGAGGACGGCGAATATGCCGAGGTTTGTCAGCAAAGTAACGATGCCGCTGAAAGCGTATCCTATTTCTTGCGCGTGCGAGCCGTTTCCGTGCGTTAGTGATATTGCGCCCACGATGGCGGTTAGTTGAATGCCGAGAAAGAGCCACAGGAGCGCGGTCTTGTGAGTTGATCTTTGTACGGCGCTGACGTAAAGGAAAAAAGAGAGGCAAAGAACGACGATCGCCGGTAATGCGGCGCCTAACGTCGAGAGGGGCTGGAGAATCGGATTGAGAATGCGCGGCGCGAGAAGGAATCCTTGCCCGAGCAAGGATGTTGTTACGGCGCAAAGAAGCAGAATCCTTCTTAACGCGAGAGAGGGAGCGGTTCTTATGTCGCGTCTGGCGAAAGACATTTTGCTATCGTACTTCATGCCCGGCTAATCTGATATAATTTTAAACATTACAGCAACTTGACCCACAACTTTACTCAAAGAGAAGATAATTGCTGTGT
>BQMV01000258.1 GCA_022181005.1 Anaerolineaceae bacterium
GTGTGTTGTGAGTTGTGGACGCAAGGGCTGACATCGAGGTCTACACTCTTTCCCTACACGGCGCTCTTCCGATCTCAGTGATCGGGTTTCAATCCAATGTTTGCTCCTTGTTGCGCGAACATTGCGCTTATCGCGCTATGATAACAACGTCTGTACGTTTCCCCGATTCTACTTCAATCTGACGCTCGTACATTTTTCCGTTATAGATGAACGCCAAACGATATCGTCCGGCGGGAAGGTCGCCGATGGCGGCGTTCTCTTCTCCAAGCGCCAGCGAACGATGATATGTCTCCAAATAATACACGTTCAGAATTTCATCCGCGTCGGAACGCTGTTCGAGCGTGATCGCCGCGCGTTGAAATCTCATCTCGGCATCGAACAGGGCAAATGCCAACATGCCGAACGATGGGCGGGGAGTCAGCCATAGTTCGGGATTCATCGTCGAAGAATAATCCTCCACATCGCCGCGGCGAACCTCAAAATGCAGATGGCTGCCAATCGCCACGCCGCTTTGTCCCACTTCGCCGATCTGCTCTCCCGCTTTCACTGTCTCGCCGGCTTGCACAACGATCTTTGAAAGATGAGCGTATAGCGTAAACAAATTATTCTCATGTTCAATTACGACTAAATTGCCATAATACATTCGCCACGGGCTGTATATTGCGACATCGTCGGGTCCTGCGAAAATGACAACGCCCGCTCCCGCCGTATAGACAGGCGTTCCCAACGGGTTGACAAACTCGACGCCATGATGCGGGTCGCGCGTTCCACGCTCGGTCGAAGCGTAAGGATAAATCCTATCTACCTGATCATTGTTAGGCGGAAGGATCGGACGCTGAAAGAGAATCCCCCCAGCGCTAATGCAAAAATCCGCCGTCAACGGGTCGCAGGGAATCGGCGTCGCCGTCTGCGTAGAAGTTGGAAGAGAAGTCGGGAGCGAGGTCGCAGTTTGCGTGGGAGCAAGCAGCGTCAAGGTCGGCGTGGGCGCGGAAAAGGTCGCAGTCGCCGGCGGAGTCGCCGTCGAACAGGAAGCGAGAAATATTGCCGCGCATAACCAGCGCATTTTTCGATTCATAACATGAGACAATCGTCAACGCGGCGCAGAAGCAAGTTAGACGTGATCGCGCTCTTTCATTGCAGACCGAATTTCTTTCTCAAATTCTTCGGCTTTTATTTCCAAGTCGGCAAGTTCCTTCAACATCGCATCGCCCGCGGAAGCCGCCGCGCCCAGCGATCGAATGTTGATGCGCACGTTGTAAGCCGCGGCGGTCAGCGCGGCGCGAGCCATGGCAAAACCAGACGCCGCGTCGCTGGTCGTGTTCGCGTTGGCGTCTCTCGCGCATTTCAAAGCGAGTTCCATTATTTTTACCGCACGTTCAGCGACATGCAAAGGGACAATCGCCGCGTTGAGAGTCGCTTTATGGATCGCGGCAGAGCGCGCAGCTTTTTGTTCGTCGGTGTCTTTCGGCAATTTGAAGGTTGTCATCAACGCTTCAAAGGAAGCGGCGTCGTCGCCGACTGCCTGCGTTAACTCTTCGCGAAGTTTCTCCGCCGTAGCGCGTACAGTTTGCATTTCGGCTTCGACCGCTTCATATTTCTTCTTGCCGATCGTTAACCCTGAGACCATCGCAACCAATGCCGCCCCCATCGCGCCGGCGTACGCGCCAGCCGAACCGCCGCCGGGCGTCGGCGCAGCGGCGGCTAATCTGTCTACAAATGAAGCGGGCGTGGAAGCCGAGGCAACGGCGCCGGAAGATTGATAAAGCCTGCTCTCCAATACTTGGGCTTTATCGAATTGGTCCAATTGCGTGTACCAGACCGCTGCATCCGTCAGCGCTTCTTGCGGGATCAACCCAACGAGTTCGCTATGATGAATTCCAACGCCGTAGCGTTGCGCCTCGCGCCGAATAAACTCAACCACGCGCGCGATAGGCGTTTGATGAAAATCCGTAAGGTTCATCGAGACCTGCGCGCGACCTTCCACAAGCAAGCCCAGCCCTTTAACGTAACGAAGTCCGCCGGACGATTGACGCACAGCCTTGGCGATCTTTTTTGCGACGCTTACATCGTCGGTCGTGAGATAGACGTTGAACGCGATCAACGGGTTGCGCGCGCCGATAACGGTCGCTCCCGCTTTTGGAAGTTTACTCGGGCCATAGTCGGGCTTGCGGTTCGGATCAGATTCGATTTCCGTTTTCAAGCCTTCATACTGTCCCTTGCGAATATTTTCAAGATTTACGCGTTCAGGGCGCGTCGCTGCCGATTCATAGAGATAGATTGGGATATTAAGCTCGCTTGCCGCGCGCTCGCCCAGCCGTTTGGCAAGCGCAATGCATTCATCCATCGTCGCGCCTTGAAGCGGAACAAACGGACAAACGTCCGTCGCGCCAATGCGCGGATGTTCGCCCGTGTGCGCGTCGAGGTCAATCAGTTCGGCGGCAGTCTTGATCGCGCGGAAAGCAGCTTCTTCCACGTCTGCGGGCGGGCCGGCAAACGTCAGCACAGTGCGGTTGTGGTCGAGATCGGAAGAACGGTCAAGGAGTTTAATTCCGTCGACCGATTCGATGGCGGCGGCAATCCGGTCAATCACTTCAGGACGGCGCGCTTCGGAGAAATTAGGGATACATTCGATAAGAGAGGTCATATAATTTCCTAATCTATAGCTCAGTGTTGTGCATCAAATTCACGCGTTATTATAACGGCGACGCGCGCCGAAAACGGAAATCGCCCGAAAGTTGGATTTTGTTCAATGGTATAATTCTCGCCCGTATGTCTCAAGAGCCTATATCTCAAAAGTCACAGATCTGCCCCACGTGCGGAACGCGCCTGAGCGAAAATGCCACGCGCTGCCTTGTATGCGGGACCGAACTTAAAGCCAAAGCGGCGACCAAAACCAAGGCAGACGCATCTTTGCAAGCCGGCCGTATGCCCGAAATCAGGCTGAGTTTGCCGGTCGCGCTTGCCGCGCTTGTCGCCATCTTAGCGCTCGGCGCATTTCTTGTTTATCTCGTGCTATCCAGCGGCGCGACCGGCACGTCGCTCGTCACGCCGACCGCGGTTGGCACGGCGACAGCCACCGCCACCATTACGCCCACGCCGACCGAACAACCGACGCTAACGCCGATCCCCTCTCAAACGCCGCTCCCGCCGTTCGAGTACACTGTGCGCAGCGGCGAGACCTGCGGCGTGATCGCAGCAACATTTAAGATTTCGGTGCAAAGTATTATCACTGAGAATCAATTATCGTCGCAATGCTTTGTTTCCGAAGGGCAAGTGTTGAAGATTCCCTATCCTACTTCCACGCCTGCGCCGCCGCCGACAAATGTTCCCAACGAAGCGACGCAAACCGCACAGGCATGCGAGAAAGTAGTGTACACCGTTCAGACGAACGATACGCTCTCCAGCATCGCCGCGAACTATAACGTGCCGCAGGATGCGATCAAGTTCTATAACGGATTGGCTTCCGACAACGTATTGCTTGGGACGACGCTGGTTATCCCCTTGTGCGAACGCTTCGCTACGCCGGGACCGACTCCCACGCCGACGCTTCCGCCGCCTTACCTCGCTCCGAACTTACTTTTGCCAGCCGATGGCGCCGCATTTACCCTTGCCAACGACGTGGTTACGTTACAATGGGCGTCCGTAGGGGCGCTGCGCGACAACGAACGATATCAAGTCGTGATTGAAGATGTGACCACCGGCGAGTTGCGCCTCACCGAATATGTGAGCGACACGAAATACATCGTGCCTACGTCCTTCCGCCCGACCGATAATTTGGCGCATATCATCCGCTGGTGGGTGACGACAGTGCGGCAAACCGGCGTAGACGAACAAAGTCAACCCGTGTGGACATCGGCGGGAGCCGTCAGCGACAAACGCAACTTCTCATGGGTTGGAGCCGCCATACAAGGAACGCCAAAGCCGTAGCATAAAATATTGTTATAAGATTAAACCGTCCTGCCCTTCATACAAGAAGGGCAGGGCGGTTTTTATACTCTTGTAACTGCTTTCGTTAGCGCCTAAATCGTCTCGCAGCCGACCTGATCAACCCGAATGCAGCGAGCAACGTCAGCCCTATCGCAATCTCAAACGCCAGCCGGTTGACGCGCACAGCCGCGCTCAGCAACGCAACCGCCGTGCCTAGCGCGGCGACGATCGCCGCGCGTATCAATTGACGGCGCTCCATACTCCGAACGTCGTCCGTAGGACGAGCGTAACTTAATCGCCGCGTGAAATCGGACAAACTCCAGCCGAGCAGCCCGCCGAACGCTCCAAGCATCATCCAGGCAGAGACGAAACCATTCCACACGCCATAAGCCGCGCCGCATAACATAAGAAAGAACGCGGCGGAAGACGCCCAATACTGCTTTCGCCAATGGGTCCATACCCATGCCGCGCCAAGTAAGGCAAATCCGCGCGCGAACTCATTCATGCCTGTCTGCGAGTATCCGTACGCGAGCGAGCCGCAGCCGATTAACACGCTTAGAAGAAAAGCGGTCAGGGTCACCGGCGCTCCAATTCAGACATACAATGAATTCTACCAGCCCGGCTATAATCGCAACATTGTGAATGCCCTATTCGACGAGCGTTACGCTCCGCTTCATCCATCTGCCATAGAGGGGTTGCGCCTATTCAATAACGGAAAGTACTTTGAAGCGCACGAAGCGTTAGAGACGGCTTGGTTGGAAGAGCGCGGCAAGATTCGCGATCTATATCGCGGAATCCTTCAAGTCGGCGTCGCCTATTTACATATCACGCGCGGAAATTATAACGGCGCAATTAAAGTGTATGGTCGCAGCCTAAAATGGTTGCGAGATTGGTCCCCCGTCTGCCGTGGGATTTATGTGGAAGAATTACGCCGAAACGCAGAAACGGCGCTTGATGAGGTCGCACGGTTAGGCAAAGAGCGAATTAAGGAATTCGATTTAACTTTATTAAAGCCCATCCGTTGGAGAGAAGACCCTTAATCGCAATTTATCACAGATGAAAGCGGATAAAAAGCGTCACGGCGTCGGAATGGACATCGGCGTGAGCGTGGGCGTGATCGCCGGGACGGGAGTCGGGATCGGCGGCGTCCAACCGCTGTAATAAAAGTAATCGTTCAGGAATTCAGCCCGCTCGGCTTCGTTCATCCAACGCGGACGCGAGTAATCTTCCAACATGGCGGTCAACAATTCCACGCCGATCAATCTGCCGTTATAAATCGCATAGCGATCTATAAACTCGCGGCGGATTCCGCGCGGCATCCAACTCTGATCGCCCATCTGGTCGAAGAACAGATTCCCCAGCCCGTAGTGAATGAACGCCTCGCCATAGAACTCCATCTTTTGCGCGTAATGCGCCTGACTGCCGCTGATCACGGACGCGCCCGCGTCCGCCATCGCGCGGAAGTCCCTCATCTGTTGAGGGCTGGGCTGCGAGTCATAACTTTCATTCCATTGGAAGGTTGAAATAACAACATATCCTTGCGCTGTCAAAGCGGCGATTTCCGCCGCAAGATATTTAAAATCGCATGGCGCGGCGCCGGGACGATAATCACGCGCGGTCGGGAAGCGATCCACATCGGGTTTGTTGCAGCCGATGAACGCAATTTTATTTCCATTCACGTCGAACAAAGCAGGCTTGAGCGCGTCTTGTAAATCTGCGCCGCCGCCAAAATAGGGCAGGTTATGCCGCTTGTAAATTTCAATGGTTTCCAACATGCCGCGCGCGCCGCGATCGGCAAAGTGGTTGCCGGTCAGTTCAATTACATCGGCGCCCACGTCCAAAAACAACGCCATATATTTCGGGTCGCTGCAAAAGACCAGCGCAACTTGATCGGGTTTGGGAAATGTGCAACCGGTAAAGAACGGGATTTCATTGCTAATATGCGTGATATCCGCCTCGCGCAACGCATCGCGAATTTTTTCACCGGGATACGTCGCGCCTTTATATTCCATCGTCAGCGCAGTGGCGCGCACAAGGGCAGTAACGCCTGTCATGATCACGGTCGTCAATTTCGACGGGTCATAATTTGAGGTCAATGGCTCAAGGGCGGCGGAAGATTGAAGCGTGAAATCAACGGCAAGCGGATACGATGCGCGCTCAAAATCTTTACGAATCGGCGACTGTCCGTCAATCGTCAACGTTTTCCACTGAGGTTGGAGATCTTCAAAAGGGATAATCGCCCACGCCGATTGACTCCACGCTTGCGCGAGCAAATCATTCATCGGAACAATTCGAACGGAATTTGAAGCCGGCTCGCCCCATGCAACGCTCAACGCCGCGCGCGTAGATCCGTCCATCAACAGCGGCGCGTTATCAAGCGGCGCATCGCCCGACCAAGCGCCGCGCAATTGATCGAACGTCACGCCGTCCGCAACAGTAGGAAACGGCGCGACAAGCGCATAGATCCATTGAATTTTCGTCTCGCTGAAATTTGAGTTTGGAACGACCAACGCCGACGCGTCAAGAACGTACTCCGGCAAATTTAATTCTCGCGCCCGTTCGCGCAACAAGGCTGGGACAGAATCTCCAACGCGAGAATCCAACGTCGCAGCAACCGATTGCGTTGGCGTAGAAATTTGTGCGTTCGTTGCCGTCGGACTAGGTTGAAACGCAGGAGTCGTCGGCGCGCAAGCGGAGAGCGCAAAAAGCGCCGTGGATATAAGCGCGAAGTATTTTCTCATAGCGGCGCGATTATACTCCCCTGCTTGTTTTAAGTCCGTTACGCTGCAATCGTCAATTCCGCCAACGTAAATTCTTTTAGCGCTTTCTCATCAATCGTTACGCCCAAACCGGGAGCGATCGGCGCGTCAATAGCGCTGTCGCTGTTCAGCGCAAAGCGTTCATGCGTAATGTCGCGGAGGTAGTAACGATCGGAAGCGGAAATATCGCCGGGCAGAACAAAACCGGGCAAGGTCGCCAGCGCGAGGTTCGAGGCGCGTCCGATTCCCGTTTCGAGCATTCCGCCGCACCAGACCGGCGTATCATGCGCAAGACAATAATCGTGAACGGCGATCGCCTGACTTAACCCGCCGACGCGGCTGGGTTTAATGTTGATGATTTTGCAGGCTTTCATCTCCAAAGCGTAACGCGCATGGCGCGGCGTTACAACGCTTTCGTCTAGGCAGATCGGCGTTTTGAATTCGGCTTGCAGCAAACGATGATCCCAAATATCGTCTTCGAACAACGGTTGTTCGATCAGAAGCAGATTCAGGTCGTCCAGCGGCTTCAACGCCCGCGCCGATTCCAACGTGTACGCCGAGTTCGCGTCCACTTGCAAGCGCAGATCGGGAAACGCCTTGCGCACGGCGAATGTTTCCTCAACTTCGCGCCCCGGCTTGATCTTAATCTTCACGCGGCGGTATCCGCGTTCCAAATATGACTCGACGGTTCTCGTCAGCGCCGAGGCGGATTCTTGAATTCCAATAGAAACGCCCACTTCTACGCTGTCGCGCGTCCCGCCAAACAGATCTTTTAATGATTTACCTTCGCGCTTCCCAATTAAATCCCACACCGCCATTTCAACGCCCGCTTTAGCGAAATGATGTCCGCGAATCGGCGCAACGCGAGATTGGAAATCCGCCGCGTCTGCCAGAGCTTGCCCGACGATCAGCGGCGCGACAAACTCTTTGAGGATATGCCACGCCGTACCAGATGTTTCATAACTATAACCCGGCTCGCGCGACGCAACACATTCGCCGTAGCCGCTCAGTCCGTCGGCGCGCAGTTCAACAATAATGCATTCGCGCATGGTTTCGCGTCCAAACGAAGTTTCGAACGGCGCGACCAACGGCATAGAGACATGATAGAGCGTTAAAGAAGAGATTTTCATAAGGTTTCACCATAGATCGGAAGAG
>BQMV01000259.1 GCA_022181005.1 Anaerolineaceae bacterium
TCGGAACTCCCGTTATGGGAGCGGCGGTTACTCTCGAAGGATTTTTCGACGAAAACGGCGTATTCATTGTAACGAAGATAGTCTTCAAGGAAGATGAATCGAGCGATGACGATGGTTTGAATTCAAATGACGACGATAACAACAACGACGATAATGATGGCAGCGACGACAACGACGACAGCGACGATAATGACAACGATGACGATAATTGAGAATTCTGCGGAGGCGACCCCTCCGCAGAATTTTTTAATGGGATAGTTACTTGTAATCTATTATGAAATCGGGTACATTAACCGCCAGCGCATTCGTTCTAAAGTCGCTTAGGAGAGCTTCATGACAGATTCAAATTTCTATATAGGGCGTACATACAATCCCGAGACTCGGCAATTCATTGCAAAAAACACCTATTACGACCCTGCCGACCTCACGACGCATGCGATTGTGACCGGGATGACCGGCTCTGGTAAGACCGGTTTGTGCGTAGCGTTGCTCGAAGAAGCTGCGTTGCAAGGCATTCCTGCTATTATTATTGACCCTAAGGGCGACCTTACGAATTTAATTCTGCATTTCCCGGAACTTCGTCCGCAAGATTTTCAACCATGGATAGACGCGGACTTGGCGCGCCGCGAGAATAAAACGCAGGAGCAGGTCGCGGAAGAGACGTCTACAGCATGGCGCAATGGCTTGGCAGAGTGGGGCGTTTCGCCGGAGCAAATTACGAAACTTAAGAACTCGGTGCAATATGCAGCATTCACTCCGGGTTCTGACGCGGGCATTCCCGTCAGTGTATTGTCGTCGCTTGCTGCGCCCGAAATCTCGTGGGACGAAAACCGCGAAGTTTTGCGCGAGCGCATTTCCAGCACAGTCACCGCCTTACTGGGGCTGGTCGGCTTCAATAATATTGATCCGCTTCGTTCGCGCGAACATATTCTGCTTTCTAATATTTTCGAAAATGAGTGGAGCCAGGGAAAAGACATCGAATTGGCGGAATTGATTCGGCAGACGCAAGCCCCGCCGTTCGATAAGCTTGGCGCGTTCTCGGTGGATGACTTTTTCCCGGCGAAAGACCGCGTTGGGTTGGCGTTGACGCTGAACAGCATTCTTGCAGCGCCGTCTTTTGAGACATGGCGCGAAGGCCAGCCGCTTGACGTCAATGCATTATTGTATACCGCCGAAGGCAAGCCGCGCCATAGCATTTTCTACCTCGCGCACCTATCTGAAGCCGAGCGTATGTTCTTTGTTACGTTGTTGTTCTCTGCCGTAGAAACGTGGATGCGCGCGCAAGGCGGCGCGACGTCTTTACGCGCGCTTCTCTATATGGATGAGATTTTGGGCTATCTGCCGCCGCAAAGCAATCCGCCTTCCAAACAACCCTTGTTGCGATTGTTAAAACAAGCGCGCGCATTTGGCTTGGGCTTGTTGCTTGCCACGCAAAACCCGGTAGACGTGGACTACAAAGGTTTGTCTAACGCTGGCACATGGTTTATTGGAAAACTGCAAACGGAGCAAGATAAGAGTCGCTTGCTCGATGGACTTGAGAGTGCGACGGGCGGCGTTTCACGCAACGCCTTCGATAAATTGATTTCCTCGTTGGGCAAACGAACTTTCATTTTACATAATGTACACTCCAAAGCGCCAGAACTGTTCCAGACGCGCTGGGTGATGAATTTTCTCGCTGGTCCTCTTATGCGAACCCAGATCCCCGCGCTCAATCGGCTTGCCAATGCCGATGCTTCGTTTCAGACTCTGAGTCAACCTGCTTCGGTTTCGCCGAGCGGCGCTTCTCAGGCGAACTTTGCGGCGTCTGTTCCGCAAGCGCAGCCGGCGGAATCTGTTTCTCAATCCTCGTTCACGAAGCCCGTCATTCCTCAAACCATCCGCGAATATTACATCCCGCAGAGCCTTAGCCTGCCGGACGCTTTTAAAGCGGCGAATCGTCCTATCCCTGCGCAAGCCGCGATCGAAGATGTGATTTACAAGCCCGCTCTGCTAGCTTCCGCTCAGATTCGAATCCTCGATCGCAAACTTGGCATTGACAGCGAAATTGCGCGTTCGGCGCTGATCGTTTCGCCTGACAAGCGCGGCATGGTGCGCTGGGAAGATCATGCGGCGAGCGGTAAACTAAAGAGCGGCGTTGAAATGTCGCCGGCGCCCTCTGCGAAGTTCAATATGATTGATGCGCCGTTGAACGATGCGAAACTGATGAGCGCCTTGCAGAAAGATTTTTCTGAATGGGCGTTCCGCAATTCGTCTGTCACAGTCCGCGCGAATCAGGCGTTAAAAGTTTTCGCGGGTCCAGATATGACGCAAGCGGAATTTATGACCGCCTGCGCCGATGCGGCGCGCAGCGAGCGCGACGCGGAGATCGAAAAGGCGGCGGCTGCGATTGACAAGAAACTCAAGACTGTTCAAGATAAACTTTTCCGTGAAGAACGCGAGTTGCGCCAAGATCAGGAAAATCTCCGAAATCGGAATCTCGAAACGGGTATTCACGGCGCTGAAGTTGTGGCAAGTTTATTCGGGTTGGGTCGCAAAAAAAGCCTTTCGACGCCGGTTTCTAAATATCGCATGGCTCAGAAGGCGAAAGAGGATGTGCGCGAGTCGGAAGAGGCGATCATCCAATATAAAAATGAAATTGCCGATCTCGAAAAGCAGCGCGAGGCGGTTGCGGCAGAAATTAGCGAACGCTGGAGCGGCATAGTAAGCCAGACGCAGGAAGTCGTCGTCGCTCCGAAGAAAACCGATGTGTATGTAGACGCATTCGGCGTGGGATGGGCGCCGTATTATCGCGTCGCAACGGATGGCGGCGCGATAGAACTTCCTGCTTTTGAAATGAGATGATGCGAGAATGCGGCGTTGACGGAACAAAACCCGCTGACGACGCGTCTTATACGCGCTGGATGCTAATACTGCCCAAATGACCTCTATTTCCCATCCGTATCAGAAACTGCCTGTGTTTCCACAAATTATCGCCGCGATAATAAGCGGCATAATTGCGTTTCTTGGCGTTCTGCTTATCTGGACGTTGGGGTACCAGCTTGTATACGCAGGGCGGATTTTTCCCGGCGTGTCGGTCGCAGGCGTTGATCTTTCTGGGCTGACGCGCGATGAAGCTGCGGTGAAGTTGAGCCAAACGCTGTCCTATCCATTTACCGGCAAAATTCTTTTCCGCGATGGCGAGAAGGCGTGGGTGGCGAGCCCAGTGGAGTTAGGCATGACGTTCGATCCTTCGTCCAGCGCGGCAACTGCGTATCAGCTGGGCAGAAGCGGCGGTTGGATGAATTCGCTTTCCAGTCAGACGCGCGCGCTAGGCGGCGGGTTTAACGTTCCGCCGGTGATCATGTTTGATCAACGCGTCGCTTACCAATATCTAAGTCAAATCGCTGCGCAAATTAACCAGCCGATGGTCGAAGCAGCGTTGCGCTTGGAGGGCGTGAATGTAGTCGCTAGTTCGGGTCAAATTGGGCGTGAGTTGAAAATTGACGCAACGTTGATCTACCTGGGCGCGCAATTACAGACGTTCTCCGACGGCGAAGTGGCATTTGTCATTCAAGAGATTGCCCCGCAGATTCTTAATGTGGACGCGCAAGCCGAAACTGCCCGTCAGATTTTGAGCCAGCCGCTTACGCTGACCGTTCCTAATTCGACGGACGCGGGACCGTATGTATACGATGCGCCCGTACTAGCGAATTTGATCGGCGTTCAGCGCGCGCAAGACCAAGAGAAAGCGGAAGTGCGCGTGGCGCTAAACGCTGAAGGGCTGCGTAATTTATTAACGCCTGTAAAGGCGCAAGTAGATCGCCTCGCCGCAAACGCGAGATTTATTTTTAATGATGAAACGCGGCAGTTGGAATTAGTGGAAGATTCGAAGGTGGGACGGGTAGTGGATCTGGATGCGAGCATCGCCATGATCAATGAAGCCCTGTTGCGCGGCGAACATGCAGTTCCGCTAACGATCGTTGAAGATCACCCGAAAGTTTCTGGTTACGCTACCGGGCAGGAACTTGGCATTACCGAATTGCTTGTTTCAGAAACGTCGTATTTTTACGGCTCGGATATCGAACGGATCCAAAATATTCAAGCCGCAGCGGAACGCTTTCACGGCGTGATGGTCGCCCCGGGCGAAATTTTCTCGATGGGCGAGACCATGGGCGACGTGAGCCTTGAGAATGGATACGCTGAGGCGCTCATTATTTACGGCGGACGCACGATCAAAGGCGTGGGCGGCGGCGTTTGCCAAGTCAGCACTACGCTTTTTAGAACCGTGTTCGACGCTGGCTTTCCGGTGGTCGAGCGTTATTCTCACGCTTACCGCGTTTCCTATTATGAGCAAACTGCCAGCGGCGCGTCAGATCCTCGCTTGGCTGGATTAGACGCGACGGTTTATTTCCCTTTGGTAGATTTCAAATTTAAAAATGATTCGCCCTATTGGATTCTGATGGAAACGTATGTAAACGTATCCGCTCGTACGTTGACGTGGAAATTCTATTCAACTTCCACCGGCCGAAGCATAAGTTGGGACACAACGGGTCCCGCCAACATCGTCTCTGCGCCCGCCCCGTTATTTGAAGAGAACCCAGATTTGAGAAAGAACGAAATGAAGCAGGTGGACTACGCCGCGAACGGCGCCGATGTGACTGTTACGCGCACGGTATACCAAAATGGAACTGTCTTGTTTCAAGATCAATTCAACACGCACTACCAGCCTTGGCAAGCGATCTGCCAATACGGACCCGATTCGAAGAAGCCGGAGAAACTTGCGGCGGAAAATCATCTGTGTCTCTCCCCGTCTTCATGAAAATGGTACAATTTGCCGCCATTGAGAAAATGAGGTCATATGATTGACGCTGCTTTAAAAGAAATTCTACGTTGTCCGAATTGCGTCCGGTCTACGGGCGGCGCGCTTGCGCTGTATCGCGACGCGTGGTTTATTTGCCAAGATTGTCGGCGCAAATATCCGATTGTGGATGATATCCCCGTCATGCTGATCGAAGAAGGCGACAAATGGATCGAAACCGCCGAATCCGCTCTGCCGATTCCGCCGCCTGCGAAATAGCGTGAACAAACTTGAAAGTTTGCTGGCTGACCTCGTGAGCGGCGACGAATCTCGCGCCGAACGCTCTGTCTCCGCGTTGCTCGAACTAGGCGAAGAGGCGCTTCCCGCCCTGCTTGATCTGACGAAATCGTCGAACGCGGATTCCCGCTGGTGGGCGTTACGCGCTTTAGCGATTGCGCCTCGCGCTCAAACCGAGTGGCTGATTCCCTTCCTTGAAGATCCCGCCCCGGAAGTGCGCCAGTGCGCCGCGTTAGGGCTGTCGGAGAAAGCGGACGAAGCGGCAATCCAGCCCCTTGTCCGCGCATTGAGCGATAACGATGCTATGGTTGGCGACCTCGCGGCGAAAGCGTTGATTAGAATTGGAAAGCCTGCTGTCTCGACTTTAATTGAAGCGGCGCAGAATGAATCACAACCTGTTAGAATTTACGCTGTGCGCGCGTTAGCGGAAATTCGAGATTATCGCGCCATCCCCGCGCTGATGCGAGCGAGCGAGGAAAATTCGGCGCTGCTGTCTCATTGGGCGCAGATCGGCTTGGAACGGCTTGGCTTGGATATGATATACCTGAAACCGGTGTAAATGGAATGAACTTACTAAAAAATATACAACTTAAACGTCCCTCTATAAGGAAAATTCTCTTTTGGATTGCGGCGATTGCCCTCTCGATCGGCGGGTATATCTTTGCGCGGAATCTTGTCACATGTTGGGCGATTACGCCTTTGCCTGGCCAGCCGCCGGCGTATTGCGGCACAGTCGCTTCAGGACCCAGCGGTCCCGATGTGACTGTTGGACAAGGAACCCCTTCGTCGGGCCCGCAAGACTTGCCCCCGCCGGTTGTCATTCCGGAAAGCAACCTGCCTCCCGCTTGGGATGGCGCCAGCCGTATCACTGTGTTGATTATTGGCTTGGACGCGCGCGATACAGATACTAGCGCGCCGCGTTCCGATACGATGATTTTACTGACGATTGACCCATTGACGAAGACGGCGGGTATGTTGTCGATTCCGCGCGATATGTGGGTGAATATCCCCGGTTTTGGCTATAGCCGTATTAACACCGCGTATTCTTCCGGCGAAGGCAACAAATTGCCCGGCGGCGGACCTGAATTAGCGCGTAAGACAGTGGAACAGTTTATCGGCGTGCCGATTCAGTATTACGCGCAAATTGATTTTAATACGTTCGTTCAATTCATTAACCGTATTGGGAAGATCGAAGTCTATAACGACGAAGAATTGCGTCTCGACCCGATTGGTCCAGGCTTGGACAAAATTAGGCTGACCTGTTGCGGTCTGCGCACATTGAACGGCGAAACCGCGCTCGCATACGCTCGTTATCGCAAGGGCGATGAAGGCGACTTTGGACGCGCGCGGCGCCAGCAAAAAGTAATTATTGGGATTCGCAATAAAGTGCTCGACCCGGCGAATTTTCCCACATTAATTTCACAAGCCGACGAGTTTTACAATGAATTCTCTTCGGGCATCCGCACGAATATGCCGCTGGATACCGCGATCCGGCTGGCGGTCTTGGCGAAGGATATTCCCATTGCGAGCATTAAAGAGGGGCATATTGATACGACCATGATCGTCTTTGACAAGGTGATTCTGGGCGGGCAAGACGCCAGCGTTCTCAAACCGCTGACGGATAAGATCCGCGTGTTGCGCGATGAAATTTTTACCTCAGGCGGCGCGACCAGCCCTTATGCGGCAGGCGGCGATGCAACTGCGCTTATGCAGGCGGACGGCGCGCGTGTCCGCATGTTGAATGGAACGTATTCAGCCAACCTCGATGTGAACACTGGGAATTTCTTTATTCAACAAGGTATGGCTGTGACGGAAGTCGGCGCGGCGGATCGAGTGTATGATCGCACGGTAGTCGTTTTATACTCGCCGAAATTGTATACTTTGAGATATTTGCAGGCGGTCTTTGGGCTTTCGTCTAATTCGCAAATATTGATAAAACCCGATCCTGCCGCCACGGTGGATGTGGAAGTCCGGCTGGGAAATGATTGGGCGAATAGCAATCCAATGCCCTAATATGGAATATTCCTCTTCAAACCGAAGAGGAATATTTTTATGGTTGCTGGAAAGTTAGTTTGAACCCGCCAGTGAATGGCGCGCCGTTTGACGCTTTGCAAGACGGCGCAAGCAGGGCGGCAGCGACGTCGCTCCCTAACGCGAGTTGAACGGTGTAGCTGACATCCGGCGTCATGATAAAGTCGGCGTAACCGTTGCCAAGCTCGGGCTTTAGACCGGTGAAGAAGCTCTCTTTGCCGCCAGCCCAAGCGATATGGACTTCAGCGCCGGGCAATTGTTTGCGGTTCGCATTCAATACAAGAATTTGCAATAAACCGTCCGGTAAATTTGCGTCGCAGAGCGCTTCCTGACCGATCAACGCGAACGGCGCGCTCTGTGTGGGGATGCGCGTTTGAGTGGGGCGCGCTGTAGCCTCTACGACAATTTGAGTGGGAGATGTTTCGGGCACGGGAGAAGCGAAATCATCGAATGCGGTGGGCGCGGAAAGAGCGTCATCTTCGGCGGCTGTAGGTTGCGTAGTAGGATACGAGTAGGGCGTAGAAGTTATAAGTACGGGGGCGACGTAGGCGTTTCCCTGTGCGAGGGCTGCGGCGAGAGCGGCAACATCGGATGCCTGTTCAGTCTTGTTGTCAGCGAGCATGCGTTGCGCTTGCGCGTTCAGTGCGACGATCGTATCTGTGTAGATCGGAAGAGCGTCGTGTAGGGAAGGAGTGG
>BQMV01000260.1 GCA_022181005.1 Anaerolineaceae bacterium
GCGCTTGTGATCGGAAGCAAGCAAGCGCGAGAGGAGTTCACGCGCGGCATGACGAATCTAGCCGACGTTGCTCCTGCAATTTGGCGAGCGCTAGAAAATACAGATTAATCTCCAGCGTCGAACGTTTCGTTCACATGACGCTGGTCGGAACAAAGAGGCTTTGAATGAGTTTACTTAACATCGTACGTTGGTTTCATGTGATCTCGGGAATTTCCTGGCTAGGAGAAGTTATCACGATCAATTTTGTTCTCGTTCCCGTCGTCCTCAAATTATCGAATAAAGAACGTGAAGCGTTTATCCAAAATGTATTTCCCCGCATCTTCCGGCTGGCGTCCGTTCTTTCAGGAACCGCGATCATCTCGGGCGCGCTCTTAAATTACCTGCTGACCGGCTGGAAAAACCTCGATGTATTGTTGCACTCGCGCTGGGGCATGAGCATCGCCATCGGCGGCGCCATTGGACTATTGCTGGCTCTCTTTCATTTCACCTTCGAAAGACACCTTGAGCCTATCGCCGTATCTGTAGACGAAATGTCAGATGAAGAGGTCCAGAAAATGCTCAACCATCTCAAAGTCGTGCCGAGAGTGGGAATGCTTATCCTGATCGCCGTCATTCTGTTGATGATGATCGCAATCCGAGGCGTATAACAGACCTCGGCTGGCGGTGAGCGCCAAGATTCACCCGTAAGGGGCATTGACAAGCGCTCTAATATATTCATACAATCCAGCGCTTACAAAGCGCGCGTAAGAAGGAGACGCGAATCTCATGGCTAAATCTCCGCTTTTTCTAATTATCTTTGCCTTGCTGTTGCAAGCCTGCAACCTGCCGGTTAAGCCGACGCAAACCTTAGAAATGCCGCCTTCCATACCTTCGGCTGCGCCCACGGAATTGATTAATCCAACCGCGCCGCCGGAGACGCCCACAGCGAGTTCATTTGTTGCGCCGCAACATCAATTAGTCCCTATTGTAGACGCGAATTTAAAACAAGCGTCACAGCCCGATGTGACTTCCGTAGATACCGCTCCAGAAAAGCGCGCGCCTTACAGCGAAGCGTATGATTGGAATCGTCTAGAACGCCCCTTTACGCAAGACATGACCTATCTTCCCGATCTTGACATAAAAGCACAATCCATCAGCGCCGACTCGGATTGGTACTACATCTCCATCAAAACAATCGGCGCAAACCCCAACAATGACATCGGCATTCATTTCGGCGTAGAGATTGATAAAGATAAAGACGGCTTCGGCGATTATCTACTCCTCGCTCGCCCCCCATATTCTACAGAATGGACCGCTGACAATGTACAAATATTTGAAGATACTAACCACAATACGGCGGGATACTCGGCGACGCGTTCTGACGCGCCTTTCTCAGGAGATGGATACGACAAACTCATCCACGATAATACCCAAAATATCGGCGACGATATAGACGTGGCTTGGGTGCGCATAAGCGCCGCGCCTCACGCCACGATTCAATTCGCCGTTAAAAAATCATGGCTTGGCGGCGTTTTTTCATTTGGCGTTCTGGCGGACGCTGGATTGAAAGACATCGCAAAATTAGACTACGTTGACTTTTTGCGCGAACAGGAGGCTGGTTCGCCGACGCGCAGTTCCGCTTATTACCCGCTCAAAGGGTTATACGCTTTCGATAATATCTGCTTCCAAGCTGTCGGCTTCCAGCCGTCCGGTTATGAGCCGAAGGCTTGTCCGCGCATTGAACAAGCCACCCAACCAGCCACGACAGAGCAACAAGTCGGTTGCATAAATCCCAGCGCTTACAGCGATCAATCTAGTTGCGAAGCTGCAAGTTGCGCCTGGCGGATAAATCCCAACGTATTAATCGCAGTGATCTACTACTGCACATTCCCATAGAAATTAACCGTCTACAAAGCGCATAAAAACTTGATTTCCCAGCAATCTGCCGCGTTTAGTCAGCCGAATGACTTCCGAATTATCGGAAGTCATTTTTTCTAATAAGTCGTCTCGGATCAATTCAGCGATTTCTTCTGGATAAACTTCCGCAACGCCGCACCCAAACCTTGATCTGAAATCCGACCCTGAAACTCCAGTCTCCGTCAATCTGAGATTATTAAGCATATAATCGGACATCTCTTCGCGCATAGTTTGCTCGCGCGCATTAACGATGGCAGGAGAACGGGGGAATTGATATTTATCGGCTGAAAAGCCAGAAAGGCGTTCAATATAAGTCTTAATTCGCAACACATTCGAGTAACGCATCCCGTTAACATAACCATGCGCCCCAGCGCCGAAGGCAATGTAAGGCTTCGAGCGCCAATACTGTACGTTATGACGGCATTGCTTCTCAGGCTTCGCCCAATTCGATATTTCATACTGTTGATAATTCTCTTGCGCCAGAAAATCGCAAGCCCACTCATACATATCGGCGGCAAGATCAGGGTTAGGAAGCGGGAGCAAGCCTTTGTTTGCCCATCGTCCAAACGGCGTGCCGTGTTCCAAAGTCAGCGCATAAGCGGAGATATGTTCGGGATGTAAATCCACAATCCGTCCGACGGTCGTCTGCCAAGTGGATAAAGCCTGCTCAGGCAAGCCATAGATAATATCAAGATTAAGATTATCAAATCCCGCTTTGCGCGCGTCGCCCACCGCTTCGATAACGTCGAGAAAATCATGCTCCCGCTCCAACATGCGCAACTCTTCTGTGTTCGCCGACTGTACGCCGAAGCTAATGCGATTGACTCCCGCTCGACGAAGCGCGTCTAACTTCTCTCGGGAGATCGTTCCGGGATTGGCTTCGATGCTGATTTCGGGAGCGGAAGAAAACTTAAAGGCGGCGCGCAACGCTCGAAGGATCGAATCGAACTGAGATCCGCTAAGAAGCGAGGGCGTTCCGCCGCCTACAAAAACAGTATGGACGATCGCATCCGGCGGAGTTCGCTCTCCAACAAAATGAATTTCACGCATCAACGCTTGAACGTACGCGGGGATCGAATCCTCTTGATGGGCGTATGTGTTGAAATCGCAGTAGGCGCAACGATGAGAACAGAAGGGAATATGCAAGTAGAGGCTGTACATAAAGAATGTTTTACCACAAGAAGAAGTAAAATACATCTATGCAAAACTGTGCCTCTTTGCGCGACTCAAGACAACAGCCGTTTTCGCCGCCAGATTGGTCAAGCAAATGAACGATCCTTCAATCTTGACGTTAAACATTCTCTCTTTTATCCTATGGCTCTGTGCACCGCTAAGCCGGCAAAGAACGCAAAGAGAACTTTTTTAACTTGACGACCTTAGCGTACTTTACGGTAAAAACCTTCTCAGGTACGGTAGAAAATCCTATAATAGATATGGCGAGCGCAGAACTTCGGCTGCGTTCCGCTTTGCCAAAAGGATGCTATGAATGCTCTTTTGCGGATGACACACCCAGCGACTCGACTTGCGCTGTTAGCGGCATTGTTATTTCTGCCTCTGCCGCGTTCCGCCGGCGCAACGGGATCGGATTTGCTTGCCAACCCCCAAGCGTCATTCGCCTCCATGACGATCACATCGAATATTGAAACGGCAGGAATCGTCGTCAGTGGATTTAACTTATCGAAAGCCGCTCAATTATTCTACCTGCGCGACGGCGAAACAATCTGGCGCAATGGACATTCTCTTGCGCGCATTGACGATGGCAGACTAGCTGGAAGCCTGTTTAATCTTGCACCGTCAACCTCTTATCAAGTTCGAGTTTCGGACGGAGCGGCTGAAATCAGCGGCTCTTTTATCACCCAATCGGCTGATCCTTCGTTCACGCCGCAAAGCATCCTGTATGTTAACGCAAACGCTATTCCCGGCGGAGACGGTTCGGCGGGCGCGCCCTATTCCACGATCCAAGAAGCGGTGAATCAAGCCGGGCCGGGCACACAAATCCTCGTTGCAGATGGAATTTATAAGGAGACGATTTCATTCCCCGCCTCGGGTAGCCCAAACAATTGGATTCAGGTCAAGGCGGCAGGCGCTGGCGCGATTCTAGAAGGTTCAGACACGCTGACCGGCAACGTCTGGGCGCGCGTCGAGGGGAAGAATAATCTCTGGTTTATGCGCTTAGACGACGCAATCCGTTATCTCGCCAGAGACGGCTTGCGTTTCTACCAATATGACGACATGCGCGGATTGAACAATATGGCTGGGCATGGCAATGTGACCATTCGCGAAGGCTGGTTCTACGATCAAAGCGCGAAGAAGCTTTACATACGCTCACAAGACGATCCGAACGCGCACGCATGGCAGATTCCGCGCTTCAATCAAGCGTTCAATATCACCGCCCGCGACTGGATTTGGATCGAAGGCTTCGAGATGCGCTTCTCAGGTCGGTGCGGCGTCTGCGCTCTTAACGCTTCGCATTTAACGCTCCGTAGAAACCGCATCCACAACGTACATTTGGGGATCTTTATTCAGTGGGACGGCGACGAAACACAAGGCAACGACACGCGCATCGAGTTTAACGAAGTCTACGATCCGCCTGCCGCAAACTGGGATTGGAACGCTCTCAAAGGCGGAGCGATGGAAAGCACAGGCATCATCGTGCGCGGGCATATCGGCGCGATCGTGCGCGGCAACGAAGTTCACCATTACTTCAACGGAATCTATACCGGCGTATCGGGCGCGGCAGGCGAGGACCCAGCTATTGCGTTCGACGCAGACATTTACGATAATCGCATTCACCATATCAGCGACGATGCGCTAGAGCCTGAAGGCGCGTGCATTAACCATCGCTTCCGTAACAACGCGATAGACGCGGCGTTTAGCGGGGTTTCGCTTGCGCCGATCACCTATGGACCGACTTGGGTGATTCGCAACACGGTCGCAAATTTCACGAACAAAGCGGTGAAATGGAGCGGGAATTCCGACGGCATCATCTATTTCTATCACAATACAAGTTGGACAAACGCGCCGGACGCTAACGGCATGGACCTGATCACTCCGATTAAGAATACCGTCTTACGAAACAACATCTTCCAAATTAATGGAAACGGTTTTTCCTTCATCGCAAGAGCCGCAGGCGCGAGCGCCAACGACTGGAACTTCGACAATTGGTTTAACTCGCGCACGTCAAGCAACCCACATTTCAAATGGGAGAAGGTTAACTACAGCCGCATCAACGATCTCTGCAAAGCAACGGGGCTTGAGTGCCGCGGTTTCGATTCGGCGCCGGGGCTGGTAGACCCGGCAAACGGCAACTTCGCGCTGCTTGCAAATAGTCCTAACGTAGATCGAGGCGCTCTTATCTCCGGAATTAACGACTCGTTCAGCGGCGCAGCGCCGGATATAGGCGCGTTCGAGCTGCAAACTTTCTCTCCGCCTACGCAAACGCCGGTCGAATCTCCCACAGCGACGCAAATTTCCACGACAGATACGCCGACGATTCCGCCGCCGACGCTGACTCCATTTCCATCCGTCACGGAGCCTCCAATCGAGATTACGCCAAGCCTGACGCCCTTTCCGCTCGATACGCCGCCGGCAGTTCTCTCTATCGCACGTCTCGACGCATCTCCTTCCAACGCAGTCATCGTACGATTCCGCGTTACGTTCTCTGAAGATGTAAGCGGCGTTAATCTCTCCGCATCCAACGCCGACTTTGTATTAACTTCCACAGGCATCAACGGCGCTTCAATTGTAGGAATCGGCATAGAAAGCGGCGCAAGTTATATCGTGCGGGTAAATACCGGCGAAGGCAACGGGACGCTCCAACTACATTTGCTCGACAACGACAACATTCGCGACTTAATCGGTCAGCCGCTTGGCGGCATGGGCGCCGGCAATGGAAATTTCCTCGGCGGGGAAATTTACGAGATCAGCAAGCCTGCGCCCGCGACGGTTATCACGCTTTTTAGGTCGGTCGGCGCGAACGATGGTTGGATTCTCGAAGCGCAGAAAAACACCGGATTCGGCGGGACATATAACGCTTCAGAATCTACATTCCTCGTCGGCGACGATAACCGCGACCGGCAGTACGTCTCCATTTTGCAATTTCAGACTGCTTCGCTTCCCGATAACGCGACCATAACCAAAGCGATCTTAATGATTCGCAGTCAAAGTTATACGAACGTCAACTCCTTCACCGTTCTTGGAAACATTATCGTAGATATTCAGAAGGGTTACTTCGGCTCCTCCGGCGTATTCGGACTCAACAGCCTCAACCGTGCAGATTTTCAAGCGCCGGCGAGCATGAATGCCGCCGGCGCAATCCCTAACAATCCCATCGCCGATTGGTATTGGACGACGTTAGACGCAGCCGCTCTGCAATACATCAACCTTAACGGCGTAACAGAGTTCCGCCTGCGCTTTCAACGCCCCACTAACGACAACCGCCATAATGACTTCATCCGTTTCTACAGTGGGAACTATAGCTCCAGCGTCTCGCATCCGATCTTGCAAATCGAATATCATGCGCCGTAGTCGCGAGATATTCGATTTGAATTCGCTAAGATCGCCGCAAGCAAGTAGAAACTGAAAATTCTTCAGGAAAGAGTCGCATGGACAATCCCACTCGAACCTATTGCAGCGGAAATACTTTCGGGGATTTGCTTTCCACTCTCTAAAGCGGTCCGCGCCTGTCGCGCCATGTTGCTGAAAAGATAGGCGGCGCGGCGCTTCGCTTCAACTTCCACCTGCGATAATTTTAGAATGGGAGCTGCGATCTCTTCGTTCGACAATAGCGCGTCGACGAATCGGCTTTCGATCTCTACCATTCCGCTTTCGAGCATCCCCTCTTTCTCAGAATAAGTCTTCAGCGCGAGTTCCGCGCCCCCCGCGCCGAGTTCCGCAAGCGATAGATGATTCCGCAAGTATGTTTTCAATTGCGGGTCAGACGAGGCGCCGGGCAAAGACATAGCCTCTCGCAGCCGTTCACGGGCAGACTGAAACTCTCCTTGGGCGAGTCGAATCATGCCTACCGTATCGAGATAGGACGCACGCCAGCGCATTTCGCCCGTCTCCTCAGTTTGTTTGAGCAAGCGCTCCATGATCTGCAACGCCTCTCCCGCTCTACCGCTCGACAGCAACACCTGCGCGCGTTGATTCTCCGTAGTGGCTTCGCCTTGCAAATCACCGATCAATTGTTTAAGATGTTTTGCGCGGTCTAACATTTCCAGCGCTTCGGCAGAACGCGCTTGTAAATGATAGATCGCCCCCAACGCGTTGAGGATTTTGCCCAATGTGAACACATCGCCGGCGG
>BQMV01000261.1 GCA_022181005.1 Anaerolineaceae bacterium
CGTTCCTGTTTTCACCGGGCGATGAGGTGAAGTTTGTCGAAGAAAGGTAAACGGGCTGCGCGCCCCGCCTGAATAATGTCTCTTGAGATTATCGAACTCGCCGGTCTCGCCACAATTCAAGACGCCGGGCGCGCAGGTTGGAAGAAATTCGGCGTATCGTCGTCGGGAGCGATGGATGCGTTTGCATTTCGCGCCGCAAACGCCTTAATCGGCAACGCGCCGCATTGCGCCGCCATCGAAATCGGGCTGGGCAGCGCCATATTCCGCGCGACAAGCGATTGCGTTATCGCCATCGCCGGCGTGGGGTTTGCCCTTTCAATCTATCTCTGGGATCTTCCATTATGGGGCTCGTACTACGTCCGCACCGGCTGGACAATACGACTCGATAAACTGGACTCGGGCATGTGGGCGTACCTTGCCCTCCTCGGCAGCGTTCAAACCAACCTGATGCTTGGTTCGGCTTCGACCAACCTGCGCGCGTGCTTCGGCGGACTCGACGGCAGACGCTTGCAAGCCGGCGACGTATTGAAAGCCGTCCAGCCTTCGCGCGCCCGGAGCGATCTCGCCGCGCGAATCGCGCCAGCGTCGGCGCTGCCAGCCTACAGCGATCGTTTAGTCCTCGACGTGATTCTCGGTCCGCAGGAAGAATATTTCACCTCTGAAAATATCGCCATGCTGATGTCGCAAACATACGTCATGCATCCAACCTCCGATCGCATGGGCTACCGGTTAGAAGGCAGCGCTTTAACGCGCAACGAAAAAAAGGAATTGATCTCTGAAGGAATGACAATGGGCGCGATCCAAGTTCCACAAAACGGGCAACCCATCGTGATGATGGCAGACGCTCCCACTACGGGCGGCTACCCCAAGATTGGAACCGTCGCCAGCGCAGATCTGCCGCTGCTCGCACAATGCGTCCCAAATAAAAGTGAAATTCGATTTCGAGAAACGACCGTGGAAAAAGCGCAGAAGAAATATCGCGATCAAATAGCCGCCTTAGAAGCGCTTGCGCAGAGATGGACATGATTGACCTCAATTGCGATATAGGCGAAAACATCGGCGACGACGCATCTATCATGCCGTTCATTACATCCGCTAATATCGCATGCGGGTATCATGCGGGAGATAAAAAGACAATGCGCGAAACCGTCCGCTTGGCGAAACGATACAGCGTTAACGTAGGCGCGCACCCAAGTTGGCGCGACCCTGAAGGCTTTGGACGACGCGAACAAGCATTGTCTTCGATGACAGCGGTCGAAGCGTTGATTCTCGAACAGGTCGGCGCGTTAAACGCAATTGCAGAAGCCGAGGGCGTGAGATTGATCCACGTCAAGCCGCATGGCGCGCTATACAATCAGGCAGCAAAAGCCTATCCGCTGGCGAAAGCGATCGCGCAAGCGGTGAAGCGCTTCAACGCTAAATTGATTTTGGTTGGGCTGGCAGGCTCAAAATTGATCGAAGCGGGAGTCGAAGCCGGCTTACAGATTGCCAACGAAGGGTTTGCCGACCGCCGCTATAATCCCGATGGAACGTTAGTCTCGCGCGACAAGCCGGGCGCGATCATTGCAACGCCGGCGGAAGCGGCGGCTCACGCGCTGGAATTAACTCAACATGGAATTCTATTCGACGGAAAGCGCATACAGATAGATACGCTTTGCTTACATGGCGATCATCCGCACGCGACGGAGAACGCAAAATTGATTCGCGCGCTATTGCAAAAACAAGATCGTCTCGCTCCAATCAGTCTTCCGAAAAAACGATAATTTTATCCTCTGCGCTGAAAATCGCCGTTTCCGACTTCTTCGGGTTGGTATGCACGCCGTACGATTTACTCTCATCTTTCGCTTCCGAGATCAAACGATATCCGATCGCCGTCTCGTTGCGTTTTTTCGCCGCTTCCACTACTGTATAGAAATTAACCGCTTCGCCGAGCGTCACATACTCGCCGATAGGTTTCAAGTACACTTCCGCGCCTTCAGGATCGAAGAGTTCCGTGAAAATACCATACAATTCAGCGTCTTCAGAAAGCTGCGCCATCATCAAACTGATAAGATGTTCGCTGACGATAAAATCGTCCACCTTTGCAGATTTTGCAAGCTCGCGATTGCGCAAATCGCGCATTTCGCTGACGATGGAAAATGGGGTTTCATCTTTTCCAGCAATGTCGCGCAAATGCAGCAAAGTTAAGAGCGTCTTTGCATCGGCGGCTTGCGCGTCCAGTCCTTCGTTCGCCAACACAATAACGTGATCGTATTCTTCAATGCCAAGGCTGTCGAGCAAAGCGCGATCAGTCGTATCGCCTTCAACCATCGTTATTTCTTGATTCTTCAATTTCCCGCTGCGCGCTTCAATTCGTTTCTTAACGCCGCTATTATCTTCAGAAACGATCATCGTCTGCGAGCCCTTCGGCGTATAGTTATCGAGTTCGCGCACGATCATCGCGCCGCTGCGATTCCAACCGAGAATCAGGCAGCGTTCAGGCTTGGGTTTCGACGGCTTACGAACAGAGCGAATCTGCGCTTCATTAACGCGAATCTCGCCGAAGTCCGAGAAGCGGATTGCATCTTCATTTTCAGCGAGCGCAACAATCCGGTCGTTCTTTTCGATGCGTAAGTCCATTGGCGGGTTAAGCAGAATCTCTCCGCCTGCCGTACGGATGCCGATTGCGCACGAATCCTCATAAGCAAGAAGCGCCTCGCCGTAGGTTCTACCTTCAAGCGCAGATTCATATTTGAAATAAATCTCATCGCCGTCAAAATTCATCAGTTCGGTATATACTACCGAAAGCCCCGACTGACGCGAAGTTTGCGTCACAATCCGCGCGATCAGATCGTCGGTTTGAATGGTTTGTATGTTGTCTTTTTCTCCAATCAACCTCAACGCATTTAAACTTTTTACGCGGCGGATCTGCATAATAATATGATACGGCTCAGCGCGGCGATTAGGGTTGTTCGTGACCGCTAACGCAGTCTTGATCGCTTCAGTGTCCGATCCTTCGCTCTCAGCCGGCAAGATGATGATGGATTTCGCCGTGTGCGGGCTGACTATCTCCAAATCGTTCGGGTCAATCGGGCTTCCGTTGCGGCTGATCACGAGTGTAGATCCGCGAGTCGTCACTCGTTCGCGAATCTCATCGTCCATTTCCGCCTTATCTTTATCCGCCAGCACAACAATGCGCGCCTTGCGGCGATTTTCGTTAGCGGCCATTAATTCATTTAAAATAGTAAACACTTGCGGCGACCAGCCGAGAATTACCGTATGATTCGATTCGAGCGCCCGCGAACGTCCCTTACGCAAGCGTTCCATTTTCCCCTCAATGGCGTTGTTCAATACGCCAATTAACGCGCTGACGATGAAGATGCCGCCCAGCGTAACGCCAAACATCACAAAGCGAAAACCTGCGCCCGTATCGCCGCCCATTGTGCCCGCATCAAGCGTGCGCATTAAACTTTCCCACGCGGCTTCAAAAAAAGAAAGGCGTTCGGCGCCGTCTTCCTGCGTAATTCCGACCAGCGAGATTAACGCGCCCGCGCAAATTACAATGAACGCCGACGCTGCCAACAGCATAATCATCATGGCAGATGCGCCATGCGACATCCAATTATCAAATTGATATCTAAGTCGTTGACCTATTGACGGCTTCATACAACCTCCATCGGAATGCCCCATTATAGATTCTTTTCCAAAAAGCTGCCAACAACGGTTGACACCCATTCCATTTTGCCTATACTTTACAATAGAAAGGAGAGCTATTATGACAACTACGCTCACTTGGTACGGACATGCCGCTCTAGGGCTTGAAACTCACGGATACAAAGTTGCGATTGACCCATTCCTCAGCGGAAATCCTTCCGCATCCATCGCTCCCGAAGCGCTTGAAGCGGACTTCATTCTCGTCAGCCACGGACACAGCGATCACATCGGCGACAGCGTCGAGATCGCCAAACGGACCGGCGCTATGGTCGTAAGCAATTTCGAAATTGCCGGCTGGTTCAACGACAAAGGCGTCGCTAAAACGCACGGTCAACAACACGGCGGCGGATTCACGCATCCATTTGGTCATCTAAAATTGACGCTCGCTTTTCACGGTTCCGCCCTACCCGACGGTTCAAACGGCGGCAATCCCTGCGGATTTTTAATCACGACAAATGACGGAAAGAAACTATACTTCGCACAAGATACCGCCTTATTCAGCGACATGAAATTAATCGGCGAAGCCGGGCTCGACCTAGCGGTGTTGCCTATCGGCGATAACTTTACAATGGGACCCGACGACGCCTTACAAGCGGTAAAGTTCCTTCAACCGAAAGCCGTTATCCCGATTCACTACAACACTTGGGAATTGATCGCCCAAGACGCCGACGCTTGGGCGCAACGCGTAATGCAAGAGACAGCCGCCAAGGCGGTCGTGTTAAAACCTGGCGAGAGTTATTCTCTGTAAGGCTCAGAAACAAAAGAAGAGCTCTCGGACGGAACGCTCAGCCGTATTCTACGTTTCCGCTTCAGAATTCGATAGTTGTCGTGTTTGCTTAAAAGACGCGTAAACGCCCTCTATTGTCAATTTTGCAGGCGTTCCCATTCGTTTAATTTCAGATCCATCTCGCGTTGCACGCGCCCATATTCAACACCCAACTTCCCCGCTTCTTCGGGCTTCACAAACGGACTCTCCAACTGCGAGCCTAGATTCGCCAGCGTCGCCTCAAGCTCAGCGATGGCGTTTTCGAGTTCTTGCAATTTGGCGATCTTTCTTCTTTCCTCTTTCGTTGACGCATTTTTCGATTTGCGAGGTTGAGAATTGAAGACTGGAGAATTAGAAAGCGGAGATTGCTGCGCGATTTTTCGCTCTTCTTCTTTCTTTCTTTCCTCCTTCATTTGCGAATACGTCCCTTTAAATATTCTCATCGTAGACTCGTCGGGGTCGATCTCCCAAATCTGGGTAGCGAGCGCATCTACCAGATAGCGGTCGTGCGAAACCAGTAGAATTGTGCCTTTATATGAATCCAGCACCGATTGCAGAATCTCTTGCGAAGGAATATCAAGATGATTCGTCGGCTCATCGAGCAGCAATAGGTTCGTGTCTTGCAAAGCGAGTTTTGCTAACGCCAGCCGCCCACGTTCGCCGCCTGACAACATAGCGACGCGTTTAAAGACGTCATCGCCGGAGAAAAGATATTTGCCAAGATAATCGCGCGCCTGATAAGGCAACATGCCCGACGCCGCAAGGACTTCGTCAAGGACAGTCTTCTCAAGGTCAAGCCCCTCATGCGCCTGCGCAAAATACCCAACGTGCAAACTCGCTCCTAAAACAACCTCGCCAGCCAAAGGAGCAAGCAAGCCAAGGATCGTTTTAAGGAACGTGGATTTACCCGCGCCGTTCGGCCCGATTAACGCCGCGCAATCGAGCCTTCGCAACTCGATATCGGGCGCGGCGAACAAGGATTTTTCAGGCGAGCCGTTTTCAGCGCGATACCCCACCTTCAAATCCTTTGTATTGATGACAAGATCGCCTGAACGATTCGTTGAACGCAGATGCAAATGCAAGTCGGGCGAAACGCGCTGCGGCGGACGAAGCGCGCGCACGCGGCGTTCAGCCTCTTCCACACTAAAAGGCGACTGCGTCGTTTCAACGCCCAACTGCGACCAATTCGCATTGACCGCTTCAATGCCCGCCTGTTCGATGGCTTGCACCATACGTGTGAGTCGCTTAAGTTTACCTTTGGCTTGCAGCGTGTTCTGCCCCGCAATATTCTTCTTGATGTATTCCAGTTCTTTGAGGAGCTTTTCTTTCTCGCTCTCAAAAATTTCAAAGCGATGCGCCCAACGGATCTCGCGCTCGTTCAAGTAGACGGTGTAATTGCCGCGATAAAATTCAGAACCGCTGACCGCCATCTCAAGCAACGTATTGCAAACGCGATCCAGAAAATAACGATCATGCGAAACAACGATCGCCGCGCCGTCCCACTGCGCAAGATATCCTTCAAGCCATTCCACGGCTTTAATGTCGAGATGGTTAGTCGGCTCATCGAGCAACAATAGGTCAGGGCTCAACAATAGCAAGCGCGCGAGATGCGCGCGTGTGCGCTGTCCGCCAGACAATTGGTCGAGCGGCATATGAAAATCAGATTGATTAAACCCAAGACCCGTCAATACCTGTTCAATGCGCGTTGGATAGAAATATCCGCCGCGCTGTTCAAACTCATGTTGCGCGCTCCCATACTCAGCCAGCGCCTGCTCTCTTGTCTTCGAGTCTGACATCTCTTGTTCAAGTTTCTTCAGCTCGCCTTCCATGCGCATTAACTCAACGAACGGTTCAAGGCAAACGTCCCAGAGCGAACCTGTCAATTCAAAGTCCGCTTCCTGCGAGAGATAGCCGGCGCGCAAACTTCTTGCCCGCGTAACAGTTCCGCTCGACGGTTCCTCTTGCCCAGTGAGAATGCGCAACAGCGTCGTCTTACCAATTCCATTGGGTCCAACGACAGCGAGCCGCGCGCCTTTCGCGATAGAAAACGAAACGCCGGAGAATAAATCTTCCGCGCCGAAGGATTTGGAGAGAGAGGAGACAGTGACGAGAGACATGGATGAAATATTTGCCGCGCTTAAATTAGTGTTCCTGTATCGCTTATCAGAAACCAGATTTTATCAACCATATTCCTACTAGTGCAAGGGAGATTTGAAATACAAAACCAGTTATAGAGTCTCTATGTTCAATATACGCTTCTCCGTGAGCGATTATAAACAAAAGCGAAGAAATAAAACGAGCGGACTGTTGCGTCCGCTCGCCAATACTGATGTTTCAACGGCGATCTTAGGTGTACGCCATTTGCTCCACAGGCTGTCGCTTCTTCGTCCGCTTCATCTTCCTCAATAATTTCGCGGCGACCATCGTGTCGCGCCGATTCTCTCCCGCGCGAATGACCAGCTGCAAGAATTTACGATGATTATATGCTTTATCGTTGAGCAGAGAAAAATCGGCGGAGCCGGGCTCTTCGGGCGCGTAGAAAATTCCGCAGTTAGGATTAATCTCAAGCATATAGAGCGTGCCATCCGCCGCCATACGATAGTCGCAGCGAGCATACCCATTTCCGCGCATTGTTTTAAATAATCGTGCGGTCTGCTCGCGCAACGTTTTCTCAATGCGTTTATCGCTCACCGCCGCAACCGACATCTTCTCGTAATCCACCCACTTCATATCGTAATGCTTGAACGATTCGCC
>BQMV01000262.1 GCA_022181005.1 Anaerolineaceae bacterium
TTTTCTAATGCTACGGCGACCACCGAGATCTACACTCTTTCCCTACACGACGCTCTTCCGATCTATGCCGCGTACGACGGGAACATTAAGATTGGGAACGTCGGCAAACTTATAGGTGTTGTTCGGTTCGGCGAAAATTGCTTCGGATAAATCCTTCCCCACTTTGGTCGCGTTCACGTCAATGCCGAGGGTGAACTCGATGTCTTTGATATGATAGTCGGCAAGCTGTGGGTGCATAATTCCGGGGATGACGTCGTCCTTTTTGGCGTTCTTATAAAACTGCACTCCTTGCACGAGGGCTGAGGCGCAGTTGCCTACGCCGATGATCGCTACGCGTACTTTTTTTTGTGCCATGAGAAATCTCCTTTTAAGAGTTTTGTAAGGTATAGGCTCGGGAGCCTTGCGGTATGACCGCTGTTGTATAATGCAAGCCATGGTTGCCAATCAACGGCTGGATCATTTAGAGCGTCTGTTAGAAGTGGCGCGAGGTTTGACGACCGCGCCAGACCTTGAAACATTCTTGCAAACTGTTATCGCTGAAGCCAGCGAAATGACGAACAGCGAGTTTGCATCGGCGCTTGAGTACGACGAGAGCGTTGATGCGTTGCGCTTCCTCTCCGTGTCGTGGATTCATCGCGAAGCGTTGCGTCAAATGAGCGTGCCGTTGGAAGGAAGCGCAGCGGGCAAGGTCTTCTACGAAAGCCAATCGTTGATTATACAGGATACGAAGAGCGAAGACGGTCACTTTATTGGAGCGGACCAAATCACTCAATATGAGACCCGTTCGCTCGCCGCTGTTCCGCTGATCGTACGCGGCGAGACGATCGGCGTGCTTGAGGCGATTAACAAGAAAGATAACGAACGTTACAACGAAGAAGACTTGACGATTCTGACCGCGCTTGGCGCGCTTGCCGCTCAAGCGATTCAAAACGAACGCTTGCGGCGGCAGGTGAAGGCGGCGCAAATTGAAATGGCGGAACTTGAACGCCTCAAAACAGACTTCGTCGCCATCGCCTCGCATGAACTGCGCACGCCGCTGGGATTAATCTTTGGTCACGCTACATTTTTACGCGAGCTGATCAAGGAAGAATACGGCGAGCAATTAGACACGATCATCCGCAATGCCGCGAAATTAAAAGAGATCATCGAGAACCTAGCGGATGTAGACAGTCATCGAAGGGGCTCGGCGCGCGTGCGGAGCAATCAGGTTTCCCTTGCGCGGATCATTGACGACGTGACGCTTATGTTTCAGGATGAGGCGAAATCGCGCGGTATTACGTTCTCTGTTGAGAAGCCAGACGCGCCTCTTTATTTGAACGCAGATGGGGCAAAGATTAATATTGTAGCGAGCAACTTGGTGAGGAACGCGCTGCAGTTTACTGAGGCGGGCGGACGAATAACAATTCGCGCTGAAGAAGAATCGGGCTATTGTAAAGTGACTGTCGAGGATACGGGCGTCGGCATCCCTGCGCGCGACATGGCGCGTATCTTTGAGCGTTTCTTCCAAGTGGAAGCGCATCTCACACGCCGGCATGGCGGCATGGGGTTGGGGCTTGCTGTAGCCAAAGGAATAATCGAACTGCACGGCGGCCGTATTTGGGCGGAGAGCGAAGAGGGGAAAGGCAGCGCATTTATCTTTTTGTTGCCCACGCAGCCGTTATAAGCGTGTGAGTTGACACGGTGCGCTTCTTTGTGAAGAAATAATACCCTTTATAATAGTTGAATATGTCTCCGGATTTCCTTGTCTTCGGAACTTTGACGCGCGAGTTTCTCTTGCCAGCCGAGGGAGAACCGCGCTTGGATGCGCTAGGCGGGAGTCTGCTCTATGCGTCGGCGGGGTTGCGAGTATGGGAATCGAATATTGGTCTGGTAGGGCGCGTAGGCGACGACTACCCGCGCGCCTGGCTGAATGAGTGTAACGCGCGCGGTTTTGATACGCGCGGCGTTAAGATCCTGCCGCGGCAATTAGATGTGCGCGAATTCGTCTCATATAATGAGCAATTCGACGTGAGCGAGACAAGTCCGATCGCTCAGTTTGCGCGGCGCGGCGCGGCGTTCCCAAAATCTTTGCTTGGCTATCTGCCTATGGCAGAGCGCGAAACAGAAGAAGAGCGGAGGATAGCGGTCACGGATATTCCGGAAGAATATCTATTGGCGCGCGCGGCATTGATCTGTCCGATGGATTTCTCCGCGCAAAGTCAGTTGATCGCAGGTTTGAAACGTGGAAGTGCGCATACGTTTGTCGTTGATCCTGCGTTGCGCAGCCTGACTCTAAAAACGCGTCGAGAATTCCCGGCATTCTTAAGCGGCGTGACGGCGCTGTTGCTCTCGGAAGAGGAACTGCGCGCTTTATTCTGGGGCGAAACTCACGATCTATGGGAGATGGCGGACGCTGTTTCGATGTATGGGTGCGAATATGTGGTCATTAAATGCGGAGCGCAAGGGCAATTGCTGTATATGGCTGGCTCCAAGCGCCGAGTCGAGATTCCCGCGTATTCGGCGCGTATCGTAGACCCCGTCGGGGCAGGGTACGCGTTCGACGGCGGTTTTCTTGCCGGCTATTGCAAGAATTATGATCCGCTGGAAGGCGTGTTTTATGGAAACGTATCCGCCTCGTTGAAAGTAGAAGGGAGCGGTGCGTTCTATCCGCTCGACGTTTTGCCCGGGCTGGCGGAAGCGCGACTTAATGCGGTAATGGGTTTAGCGAAAGATATTTGAAGACGATTGCAAAGAGGAATCATGAATTGTCTAATCTTCGCGTACGACGATTAACGCAAGGAGAAATTTCGGCGCATCATTCGTTCGCACAGATTGGCGGCAGTGTATCCGCGAGCGATTGCCTACTTTAATTCGATCACTTCAAACACGTCCAGCGGATGTGTTTTACCCTTGACGACGAGCGGTTCAAAGGGACGCGCAATGATCCGGTCTTTAACGCGTTCGTACGCTTCTTTACTGATGAGGATCTGATCTCTGGCGCAATTTTCTTGAATGCGTTTGGCGGTATTCACGCTGTCGCCGATGGCGGCGAACTCAAGGCGTTTCTCAGAGCCGATCCAGCCTAGCACGGCTTCGCCGTAATGGATGCCCATGCCGAAGTCAAGCCAGGCGTTTGGCGGCAGTTTGACATGCAATCCGGCGACCGCCCTGCGAATATCGAGCGCCGTTTTGACCGCTCGCAATGTGTGATCGGGCTGCGGGATCGGCGCGTTGTACCATACCATAACTGCATCGCCGAGAAATTTACCTACTGTGCCTTCGTGCGTCAATGCCGCCTCTGCGGCGGCAGCAAGATATTGATTTAATACGGCGACCAATTCTTCTGGCGGGTGTTTTTCGCTATAAGCGGTAAAGCCGCGAATATCTGCAAATAAAATAGAAATTGAGGCTTGCTTGCCGTCCGCTTGCAAACTGTTGAGGTCAATTTGATCGAGAACGGCGGGCGAAACCATGCGTTGTAATAGTTCGCGCTGCGCTTCGAGTTTTTTGTGTTCCGTTAGATCGTCGAGTACGATCGCCACGCCTTGAATTTTCTGATCCGCATCTTTGAGCGGCGATAGGTTCATGCGCCATTCAATTTTCTCGCCTGTTGCGGAGGTTTGACCAAGCGCAAGCCCGACAACCGGCTCGTCATGGGTGCGTACTGCTGCAAGGCGCGGCAAGACTTGATTGGCTAAAGCGGGAATGATCGTCTCGATCTTTTGTCCGATGATCTCGGCGGGCGCGTGTTTCAAGATAGTCGCGGCGGCGCGATTGCATAGCGTGATCTGGTCTTGCGCGTCTACGGTGATCACGCCAGAAGCGATGGAGGCGAAGACGTTGTCCATAAAATTCTTGAGTTCGGTCGCTTCGGCGAACGTGTGTTTGAGCGAAGAGAATAGGCGCGCATGTTCGATGGCGACCGCAGCCTGATTGGCGAATGCGCTGAGCAGGTCACAATCTGCCTGCGTGAAAACTCCCGAACGGATACGGTTGTCAACGTAGATTACGCCGATTGGTTCGGCTTTCACTTTGAGCGGGACGCATAAAATAGAGCGTACATTTAGAGCGATGATGCTTTCTTGATTGCTGAAGCGTTGGTCTTCGAGCGCGTTCGTCGTCAGCACCGCCTCGCCGCTGTCAATCACTTTTTGAACGCTGGAGCGACTGACGAACGCTTCGCTGGGGTTGATGGATTCCTGTTCCCAGTTCCGCGCAACGCGGATGACCATCTCGCCGTGTTCGTTATGCAGCATGAGAAAGCCGCGTTCCGCCTCCGTTAATTGAATGATAGTGTCCATTACCGTCTTCAAGACTTCGTCTATCTCTAATGTGGAGTTGACGACCTGGCCGATATCGGTTAACGCTTGTAAGCGGTTAAATTGTTGTTCGAGAGGAGCGAGAGTTTCGCTGATGCGCTTGAGCGCTTGCTCCAGAATTTGTAACTCTCGAGTCGCTTCTGCGGGGTCCGCAGAATTGCGTAAGCTTGCGGTCTGTTTGGCGGCTGCCGCAAGCTGATCGTTGAGCGATGCGACTTGCGGCTTTGTTGTGGGAAGCATGCGAATACCTATTAAGGCGAATCAAGATGAGTTGTATGCATAAGATGCAGACAAACAAGAGCGGCTTGGAAGCGAATTCTTCGCGCTGCCTTTCGCGCTTTTTTTACGTCTGCGCTTTTAGGAGTATAAAGCGATATTTGATGTTCGTCTAGAAGTAGTTTTATTAAAGGCGCGGTATCGGGTAGGAGTTCGGCGAGTTGGCGGGCGCGTTCCGCTGGGGTAGCGTGAATGGGCGGCGTTTGTTTCAGCCAGCGCAGGGCGGCGTTCACGCTCTCGAATGATCGTTCGATCGAAGAAAGATTTGCCCAACGTTCCCAATTGATTACCCAGATCGGAGATTCCATTCCGCCGCGTTCTATAGAGGCGCGGATAAGCGAAGGAACGTGGGTCGGTAAGGCGTAACGACGGCTGAGATAAACAGCCAACGCGATGACTGTGAGAAGCAGGGCAGCGATGATGAATGAGCGGCGTTGCGCTTGAGCAGCGGAGAGATTGAGATCTGTTTCGAGAGGTTTCGTTTCTGAAGGATCGTCTAATTCGAAGTCGGGGATCGCTAAAGCAGAGGGAGCTAACCCTAAGACCGGTTCTGAGTCGCGCGGCGCATGCGGACGTTCTAACGGCGTTTGATTGCCTGTCGGTTCGAATTCGACCCAGCCTACGTTGGGGAAATATACTTCGGGCCAAGCGTGCGCGTTTGCTTTGCGCACTCGATACGAAACCGGCGGTTGATCGTCCTCTCGAAGCGTGCGATTTCTATAGACGGTTTCTCCTTCGGCAAACCCGACCGCCAAACGTGCAGGTATTCCAATCGAACGCAACATAACGACTTCCAAACTTGCGTAATAAACGCAAAAGGCTTGTTTGTGTTTGAATAGAATCCACTCAAGCGGATCGGCGGCAAAAGGCGGGTCGGGGATTGTTGGCGCATAGCGGATATTGTCTCGCAGGTAACGCGTTATGCTGACAGTTTTATCGTAGGGCGTTTCCGCTTCGGCTGTGATCTCTTGGGCGAGGTTGGCGATGCGCGACGAGAAGCCTTTAGGAAGTTGTAAATAGCGGTCGCGCGCCCACTGTGGATATTCTATTCCCGCTGTGCGCAACTCTTCGATGTTTGGATTGCTCAGCGACGTTATGGTCTGATATGTCTCTCCTGGCAGCAAGGCAGACGATGCGCTCCACGAGAGAATATCGGCGTCCGCCTGATTTGGCGGGCGAGCGGCTGCGCCCGGGCGACTGATCCAGATTGTATTTGCAGGAGCGAATAATAGAGAGATAGGCTGTTCGCCGACTTGGAATCCAAAACGGGCGGCGATGGCGCCGTCTGTAAGTTGCGTTGGCGGCGTTTCTGAAGAGAACGATTCATTATGCGCGGCGCTAATTTTCCATTCCCCGTTTACGAATTGATCGTAGACTCTGCCGCGCCAATAGTAGCGAGGAGGCTTTGCGCCGGTGGGCAGGTCGGGCGCTGCAACGACAAACATGAGCTCTTCGGATATAGGAAAACTGGTTCCTAACTCTAGTTGCGAGCCGTAGAATTCTGGATTAGGCGCGCCGCCGACTTGCGATTTTAGCGCGCTGACGGCATTTTCGAAACGATCCGTGAACTCCGCCCATGGTTTGGAAATTTGATTCCAGACGCGGCGAGAGGTTTCAATTTTCATTAACGAGGGCGGCGCTAACCAAGCGATGACGATCAGCGCGCCAGCCGCAATAATCAAACCGCTGTACAGGTCGGAGCGGCTTTCCGGCGAAAGGAAGATATCGTTAGCTTGCCAGCGTTTTTGTTCCGATAGGAAATTTAACCGACCAAGCAACAGTAGAGCAAGAAGCATGAAGAACGCCAGAAGCCACAAGCGGGCGTTTAAGGCGTTATCGTAATATTGAATAATTAAGATTTCGACCAGCGAAGGCAGAATGGCGCGGATGAAATTTTGTCGTCGCGTCAGTTGATAGGCGGCGGAAGCGCTGATCGTCCAAAACGCGATGGACATCAACGCGATAAAAAATAGCGGATCTTCGACCGGGCGGCTGGAGGCTAATTCAGAAATTGAAAATATGATTCGCCCGCCTACGCTGACCAGTTTCTCGTCCAGCGCAACCGACCCTTCGATGACGGTTGTCCATTGCAGCGGAAGCAACGTCGCCATATAGAAAAAGGAGAGCCAGCGCGCTTTGCGTTGAGAAATGACGCTATATCCTAACGCTAAACCGACCGTCGCCCCCATCCAGGCGAATCCGCGCATTAACCCTAAGTGCGGCGTCCATTGCGTGGCGACTAATCGAGTGGCGAGCGCTTGGAGCAAGACGATCAGCAATGCCACGGAGGTCCAATCCCACCAATGAATGGGCGCGGGCGCGAAAGATTTCTTCATAAAAGGTAGTGTACAATTAAGATGCGCAAGCGTCAAACATCAAGTTCGAATCGAGGAGGTTGAAATGGATGCGTTAGTTCAATATGGAGTTAATTGGATCGTTGCCATTCAAGCGTTGGGCGGTTGGCTTGAAGAACCCATGCGGTTCTTTTAATTTCTCGGCACGCAAGACTTCTTCTTTCGCGTTCTTCC
>BQMV01000263.1 GCA_022181005.1 Anaerolineaceae bacterium
CCTGAACGCGTCTGCGGGAATAGCGTGAATGTCTGTGCGGCGCCAGGCTTCGAGAGAAGTGTCGGGCATCGCATTCTTTTTATAAGTCGACCAAGCCGCAGTTCGGTAAGAAGCGACAGCGCTTTGTCCGATCCGCATGTCTGATTCTGTAAAAGTGAAATCTGCAGCGGCGGAGGTCGCGCGGCGCGTTTTTGAAATGACTATTTTTGGTTTTTCCTGCATGTTATATCCATTCGATTGAACGACTACGCGTCAAATGCCAAACGCTTAGCCAACTGAACCTTCCATCTGCAACGCGATCAAGCGATTCATTTCGACCGCATATTCCATCGGCAGTTCTTTAACGAGCGGTTCGATGAAGCCTGAAACGACCATCGTCGTCGCTTCCTCTTCGCCCAACCCACGCGACATCAAATAGAACAGTTGCTCTTCGCCGACTTTCGAGACCGAGGCTTCGTGCCCGATCGTCACGTCGTCTTCATCCACTTCGATGTACGGATAGGTATCCGAGCGCGAGTGCGGATCAAGCAGCAACGCATCGCAAACCACATTGGATTTAACATTCTTCGCGCCTTTATGAACCTTGAGCAAGCCGCGATACGAAGCGCGCCCGCCCGCCTTGGAGATAGACTTCGACGTGATTTTGCTGGACGTGTTCGGCGCAAAATGCACCATTTTCGCGCCTGCGTCTTGAATTTGACCCGGCCCGGCAAACGCCATCGAGAGCATCTCTCCGCGCGCGCCCGGTTCCATCAGGTAACAAGAAGGGTATTTCATCGTAATCTTGCTGCCGATATTAGCGTCCACCCATTCGTGCGTGCCGTTCTCATATACCATAGCGCGCTGCGTCACAAGGTTGTAGACGTTCGTAGACCAGTTTTGCACCGTCGAATAGCGCGAACGCGCGCCTTTCTTAACGACAATTTCGATCACGCCGGAGTGGAACGAATCGGACGTATACTGAGGCGCCGTGCAGCCTTCCACATAATGCACCGACGCGCCTTCGTCCACAATAATTAACGTGCGCTCAAACTGGCCAACGTTCGAAGAGTTCAAGCGGAAGTAAGCCTGCAAAGGCAAATCCACTTTCGTATTCTTGGGAACGTAGACGAACGATCCGCCCGACCACACCGCGGAATTCAGCGCGGCAAATTTATTGTCCTCAATGGGAACGACCGTGCTAAAGTATTGTCGGAACAAGTCCGGGTGTTGTCGCATTCCCTCTTCAATCGAGAGGAAAATCACGCCTTGTTTCTCAAGGTGTTCTTGAATGGAGTGATAAACCATCTCGCTTTCATACTGCGCGCCTAAGCCCGCCAGAAATTTCTGTTCGGCTTCCGGCACGCCTAATTTATCGAACGAACGCTTGATGTCGTCTGGAATATCGTCCCAAGACTTCTCCATTTTATCGGTCGGCTTGACGTAATAGTAAATATCGTCGAGATCAAGCGCGCTCAGGTCGGGTCCCCATTTCGGTATCGGCCGCGACATGAAATGCTCAAAAGCCTTCAAGCGGAAGTCGAGCATCCATTGCGGCTCCTGTTTCATGCGTGAGATTTGCTCCACGACTTCGCGGCTCAATCCCTTTTGCGACTTAAAAACATAGTTGTCATCCGGCTCGTGAAAGCCGTATTTGTATTCACTTAACTCTTCAAGAAGTTGCGCATCTTCAGACATGTGTCATCTCCAATTTAATATATCAGCGTATGCCGGTCGCGTCGTTACGCCGCAACTTCCTCGTATTTTTCGCGCACCCAATCATAGCCTTGCTCTTCGAGATGCAAAGCCAAGTCCGCCCCGCCCGATTCAACAATGCGCCCGTCCAGCATAATGTGAACGAAGTCGGGCTTAATGTAATTCAACAAACGTTGATAGTGCGTAATGACCAGTACGCCTAATTCGGGACCGCTCAAAGCGTTCACGCCTTCGGCGACGATGCGCAACGCGTCAATATCTAGACCCGAATCGGTTTCGTCCAAAATAGCGATCTCCGGCGTGAGAGTCGCCATCTGAAGGATTTCAGCGCGCTTCTTTTCGCCGCCAGAGAAACCGTCGTTAAGGTAACGTCCAGCGAAGCTAGGGTCCATTTTCAGCATCGTCATCTTCTCCGTCAGCATTTTTCGGAAAGCCGCGATGGAAATCCCCTTGTCGTTCGGGTCGGCTACACGCCGGCGCGCATTGATCGCCGTCCGCAAGAAATTTGCAACCGTCACGCCGGGAATCGCAACCGGATATTGAAACGCAAGGAACATGCCTAATCGCGAGCGTTCGTCAGGTTCAAGCTCTAAAACATTCTGTCCTTTGAATAGGATTTCGCCCTGCGTGACCGTGTAGTGAGGATGCCCCATCAACGTATATGCCAACGTGGACTTCCCGGTTCCGTTCGGTCCCATAATAGCGTGAATTTCGCCTTGATTGACAGCGAGTGAAAGCCCTTTGAGAATCTCTTTCCCCTCAATGGCAACGTGCAAGTTTTTAATTTCAAGATGCGACATGCGTAATCTGCTCCTAGCGTGATAAATCGTCCCACAGGTTAACTACACACCGCGGAAACCTGCGGAACGACATAGGTTTTTAGAACGAGGGCATTATAGCAGATACGAGTAGAAAAGTCAATATTTATGATATTTTTCTAGTATATTGACAATATAAAGCGGGACGAGTATACTGTTCGCATGAAAAGCGTTAGAAGCACGAAGGATCGCATCCTAGACGCCCTCCATCGGCAGCCTAAGATCAGCATCAACGAACTCGCTGAAGCCGTAGGAATTAATGCAATTTCCGTTCGCCACCATCTCACTAACCTGACGGCGGAAGGGCTAATCACAGCGGAAGAAGAGCGTCACGGCGTCGGTCGTCCGCGCCTAATTTACTCGCTCACGCAAGATGGGCTGGAGCGTTTCCCGACCAAGTATTTACGCCTCACCACTCGCCTGCTTGCACAGATGAAAGAGACCTTGCCGGCGCCCGAAGTCTCCAAACTGTTCAGCCTGATCGCTGAAGAGATCGCAGACGAGTACTCTGAGCAGATCAAAGACCTCGGCATTGAAGAGCGCTTAGTCCTTATCCAGAAGCTTCTGGCTCAGGAAGGATTTACGGTAGAATGGGAGAAAAAGGGCGCCGAGTATCAGATTCATGAAATTACATGCCCCTATTACCAGATCAGCGCCGCTCACCCAGAAGTTTGTATGGTAGACCAAACGCTCATCTCGAAAATGCTCGCATTACCGGCAAAAAGAACGCAATGCGTTCTCGACGGCAACGCGCATTGCACATACGTCGTCAGCGCGGGAAACAGAAACTAACACCCCAGACTTCATACAAGTCTAACATAACGAGGAACAATGACAGCAGAGTCAGTTAATGAAATTCAATGGACTATTCACCAAACTCATCCCGAAATCGTTCAACAGGCGCGAGCCAGACTCTCCGAAGTAATCGATCCTGAGATCGGGCTAGATATCATTCAACTTGGGCTGGTGCGCGATGTCTCTATTAATAACGGCATCGCTACCGTCAGAATGATCCTCACTACTCCGTTTTGTCCGTACGGTCCCGCCATGGTCGAAATGACTAAAGCCAAGGCGTTGGAAGGTCTTGACATGCCCGTCACGATAGAAATGGGCATGGAAATGTGGGACTTCTCGATGATGGAAGATCCGTCCGCGCTGGACTGGGGTATGTACTAGACGCGTGGGAATGAAAAGAGCGGCTCGCATTGAGCCGCTCTTTTCATTCCGCAATGTTGCCTTTTATTCTTCCGTGATCGTTATCGTTTCGATCACATCGCCGGCAAAGGATGGGGATAATTCCGGGTCGCGACGCGTGATACCGTTGACTACATCCATCCCTTCGACAACCTGACCAAAAATGGTGTAACCGCCATTCAGGAATTCTGCCGGCGCGAAGGTGATAAAGAATTGACTGCCGTTGGTATTTCGACCAGCGTTCGCCATAGCGACCACACCCGCCTTGTCGAACTTCAGATCGCTGTCTTCGTTGTCAAACGCGTAGCCGGGATCGCCCATGCCGGTGCCAGTCGGGTCGCCGCCTTGCGCCATGAAACCATCAAGTACGCGGTGAAATGTTACGCCGTCAAAATATCCGTCGCGCGCGAGAAAAACAAAGCTATTCACCGCTAAGGGCGCTTTATCCGGGAAAAGCTGAATGGTAAACTCTCCGCCCTTCTCCATCTTGACTACTGCAAAATATTTCTTTGCCCGATCAATCGTCATAGGCGGATAAGCTGAGTAACGCTTCACAGTATTCTCCTCTTCCGACGACGCTTCCGTCGCGGCGGGAAGCGCGGAAGTTACAGGCTTAAAATTCGGCGAGTGGTCGCTATTAAGGAGCATATATCCAAGCAACGCCAACGCGATCACAATAACTCCTCCGCCAAGCAATCTAATTCGACGCTGCGTCTTTTGCGTTTGCAACTCTTGCAATCGTTCCTCGATCTTCTTCTTATTTGCCATAGTCCTTTTCTCCATAAATGAAATGATCGCGTTGCTCAAAGGCGCGACCAATACGACGATTCTAGCACATTCGTCAAGGAATATAATTGGATTTGACCTTCGACTTTTCCCTGCTACAATGTAAGTGCGAGACAGAAGAAATATATTCACGTCAAACTGGAGGCAAACGATGAGCGAAGAATTGAAATGGGAATTGCTTACCGAAATCCAAGGGCGTTGGAAAGCCGACATCGTCAAAGCCATGCTCGACAGCAACGGCATCGAATCGGAATTATTTCAAGAATCGGTCGGCGCGCTTTATCCCACATCGTTAGATATGCTGGGACGCGTGCAAATTTTCGTGTCGAAAACAGATGCGAAAGCCGCGCGCAAATTAATGGAAGAATATAACCATAACTTGGAGCGTTAAATGGACTTCGATCTAACTCAAGAACAAAAAGCGTGGCAAAAGACCATCCATGAATTCGTCGCCAAAGAAGTGCGCCCTAAAGCGCGCGAAGTGGACGCCGCCGGCGAGTTCAACTGGGATGCAACACGCAAGATGGGCCCGCTTGGATTACTGGGACTCAATATCCCTGAAACTTACGGCGGCGCAGAAGTGGATTCGATCAGCGCGGCGATTGCGCTGGAAGAGCTTGGCTGGGGCTGTGGCTCAACCGCGTTAGCAATTGCCGCACATAACGGGTTGGGCTCAACTCCGATCGTCCTCTACGGGAGCGAATCTTTAAAGCAAACATGGCTTCCGCTTGTATCAAGCGGAAAGAACAAGCTCGCCGCGCTGGCGCTCACCGAACCCGGCGCGGGGTCCGACTTGCAAGGCGGCGTAACCACGAGAGCGGTCAAAGACGGGAATGAGTGGGTCATCAATGGCGCCAAGATGTGGTGCACGAACGCTTCCATTGCGGAGTACATTATCACGCTCGTCCGCACGGACCCGCAAGGCGGCTCGCGTTCGCTGAGTCAGATTCTCGTGCCGACAAACTCCAAAGGACTCAAGATCGGTCCCGCTGAAAAGAAAATGGGGTTACACGGCTCTCCTACCCACGCTGTCGCTTATGACGATGTGCGCGTGCCGCTTGACAACTTAATCGGCGAAGAGGGCAAAGGATTGCAGCAAACGCTCGCTACGCTCGACGGCGGACGCGTTGGAATCGCAGCGATCTCAATCGGCATGGCGCAAGCCGCCTTTGAATACGCACTCGAATATGCTCGCGAACGTAAAGCTTTCGGAAAGCCTATCGCAGAACGACAAGCTATTCAGTGGATGCTCGCAGACGCAGCAACCGAAATCGAACTCGCGCGCGCCATGCTGTATAGAACCGCATGGCTTAAAGAGCAAGGGCGATCGTACGGCAAAGAAGCCGCCATGGCTAAGTTATTTGCCACCGAAATGGCTGAGCGCGTTTGCCGCAACGCAATACAAATTCACGGCGGTTACGGCTACTCAAGCGAATATCCCGTTGAACGCATCTATCGCGACGTTCGGCTGATGACAATTGGGGAAGGCACAAGCGAGATTCAGCGCATGGTCATCGCGAGGCGTTTACTGGCGGGAGAATAAATTCGCGTCCAACGTTAATCCGAATAGGCGCAGCCTATGGACTGCGCCTATTCATCTACCGTGATCAGATCTTCCAAGCGCTCGAACAGCGCGGGACCAATTCCTGAAACGTCCATAATTTCCGTAATATCTAAGAAATCCCCGTTCTCTTCTCTATAATCAATAATTCTTTGCGCTAACGCGGGACCAATACCGGGCAACGCATCCAGCTCAAACAAAGACGCTGTATTGATATTAACCAGATCCGCGTTCGACGTATTCGCTGTGTCAACTTCGTCAGTAGGAATTACCAACGACGCGTCCTCGCCGAATGGTATTTCGATCCGCTCGCCGTCTTCTACGCGGCGCGCCAGATTAACTTTCCCTTTATTCGCTTCAGCAAGGAAACCGCCAGCGGCAGAGACGGCGTCTTGCACGCGCGCGCCGCGCGGGAGCGCGTACACTCCGGGGCGCGGCACTGCGCCGGCGATCTGCACAACGATCGGCGCCTCGGTGGGAACAGGGCGCAGCGTCACGGACTGGCCGCTCGGCGCGCGCGCCGACACCCAAATCAACGCGGCGACGAATAGCCCAAACAGTATTCCTGAAACGATATACAAAATGGATTTAAGCATACGCGCCGCCAGTATTCTACTGTAACTTCTTCGCCTGCAGGCGAAAGCTAGATCGCGCCTGCCGCAACGACAATAATAAACGTCGCAATGAACCAGTGGATCAGAAACGGATAGAAGAAGGATTTCGTCCTCCAAGCCACCCAGCCAAAAGCAAAACCGCCGAAGATCGTAGACAGCGTTTCCACTTCGGGTTTGCCATTGTGCATCAGCGCAAAAGGGACCGCCTGCAACCACAATGCTTCCGCCCCAAATTTTCGAGCGTAGCCGAACAGAATCCAGCCGCGGAAGATAAACTCCCAGCCGAGCAGGTCGAGGAACGTCGTCCACGGCAAGCCGCTTACATACGGTTGATAATACTTACGCATGGTCTCATCGCCCCTTCCAAGAGAATAA
>BQMV01000264.1 GCA_022181005.1 Anaerolineaceae bacterium
TCCTACCGGACGCATCGGGCCAAACGCCAGCGAATCAACCCCTCGTTCGGCGATAATTTCCACCGGCAGGCAGCCTTCGAAGAAGCGCCCCGCCTTCACACCGGATTTAATCGCATCTTCAAACGCACGCAATTCAACTCGCTCCGCCTGCAATAAGGCTTCGACAAACGCGTAATATTCTTCCTTCGTAAAAGGACAATTAATGTAGTCTCCATCGCTTGCATCGTCCTTGCTATAGCGCGAAGCGCGAAACGCGACGCCCATATTAATACTGTCAGCATGCACGACAGGCGCGATCGCATCAAAGAAAAACAGGCAATCTTCGCCGCTCAAGTCGACGATGGCCTCTGAAAGCGCGGGCGAGGTCAGCGGACCGCTAGCGATAATCGTCAGCGCGTCTGAAATTGTCGTCGCTTCTTCGCGCACAATCTCGATATTCGGGTGGGTTTCAATTCGTTGGGTGACTTTCTGCGCAAACAGATTACGATCCACCGCAAGCGCTCCGCCCGCCGGCAAAGCCGCTTCCTCGGCGCATTCCAACAACATTGAGCCAAGCGCGCGCGCTTCATCTTTCAGTAAACCAGAGGCGCGGTCGGGTAAATTCGAGCCGAGCGAATTCGAGCAGACGAGTTCCGCCAGCGCGTCAGTCTGGTGCGCGCCCGTTTGCAAACCGGGACGCATCTCGTATAGGCGCGTTTTCAATCCGCGTTGAGCGGCTTGCCAAGCGGCTTCACTGCCGGCTAACCCGCCGCCGATTACAATTAAATCCGTCATATAGAGATTCTACCATTGCAAACGCTCTCTAAACAACTAGCTCAATATCGTATAATAAAGACAATGACCATGCCCGCGCGCATAAACCATCAGCTCAAAGAAGCCAGTCGCTTAACCGAAGCGACATGGTCGGCGCTCATCGAACGCGAAGCGGACGCATGGCGCATCCTCTCACACTACCGTCTCATAAAAAAGAAACGCCTAGAGCTTATCCGGCTAATCGGTCAGGCGGATATGCGCGCAAAATTATATAATGGCCGCGATATCTCCATGGCGACGCCGCAACCGTCTACCTTCGAAGCCGCGCGCCTGTTCGTTTTTCCTCTGCCTGATTTGCGGCGCGCGCTCATCGTCGGCTCGGATCAACTGGACGCTAACGCGCGGCGCCTATGGCGGCTCGTCGCCGTAGGAATGCAACAAGTCGAATCGTCAGCGGACGCTTCTGCATCCGTCGCCGCATCGTTGCTCGTCCCCGATCTCGACTCGGAAAGCCCCTACGATCTGCCCCGCGCGCTAGACCGCGCGCTAGCGTCTTTCTTGCGTCTTGTCTCCGTACAAGGCGCCTGGCTCGCTCTCCGTCGCGGCGACTCGCTTGAAGTCCGCGCCCAGTGGAACGCGCCCTCTTGCGCCAACCTCGATCTCCCGATCGAATCAAATACGCTATTACGGCGAATGAATCGCAACCTTGCGCCGATGGTCGTTAATCGCAACGACCCGCTCTGGGAATTAATTCCACACAAGGGAATAAAAGCCAGCGCGAAAGTATGGACGTGCATTCCTATCGTCATTGGGCAACGCATGATCGGAACGCTGGCGCTTTGGCGGACTTCCACCTTCAAACATGACGAATGGAATCGTCTTTCAGAACTCACTGCACAGATCGCGCCAGCAATTGAAACAATCATCACGTTTGCCGAAATGACAAATCACTTACGACGCATGGCAATGCTAAACGATTTCTCGATCGCAATCTCTACCGGGCGAAACCTCGACCAGATCGCGCGACGCGTATTCGCTCTGTTAGCCCGCGCGCTTGGCACCGAGCTTATCGCGCTCGATCTGCTTTCCGCCAACGATCAATTGATCGCCAAATATCGAAGCGAAAACGGGCGCGTCGTTTCGTCGACTCGCAGCCCCCGCAAGCCGTGGATCGCATCGTTTATCCAACATTCGCAGAAAGTTCGGCTCGGCAATCCGGCGCTTAAAGGCGCCGCCCCGTTGTATAAGGGAGCGCTCTCAGGTTTATACGTCCCATTGCGATTTCACGATCAAGTTATCGGGGCGCTTTGCGTTGAAAGCGTGAAAGCGGATGCGTTCAATTCTTACGACGAAAGTTTAATTGTCGTCATTGCCAGCCATCTCGCTAGTTTAGCCGATTACACGCGCGTGCGCGAAGAAGCAGAAGGGCGCGCGCGGAACTTGGGGTTAATTCACGAAGTGGTCGGGCAGGTCGTCGGGTTAACCGAACCGCATAGCGTCGCGCAGATCACCGCCGAGCTGCTGGCGCGCTATTTTGCGTACGATCTTGCCGCAGTCTTCATTGCCGACGATCAAGGCCTCCTCACGATCAGAGGCTTCGGCGGCGCCAGCCGAGACCTCGTCCAGCGCGCCGTGCGATCGTTCGAATATCCCGTCCGCAACGGAATCAGCGGTTATGTTTTTGAAAGCGGCGAGAGTCTCATGATCAACGACGCTTCGCAAGACGAACGTTATCGTTCTATTAAAGGCTGGCAAGCGGGTTCGCAAATGTGCGTAGCGATTCGCGACGGCGCAAAAATTCTTGGCGTTATCGACGTAGAAAGCCGCCTGCGCTACGCCTTCACACACAACGATTTTATCGCACTCGAATCGTTGGCGGGTATTCTCGCCGGCGTGATTGCAAGCGCCGATCAATACCAACGTCTCGAAACAACCGTCGGTCAGTTGCGCGCCGCGCAGATCGAATTGGACGAGCGCATGGATGCTCAACGCAAAGCGGAGAATCGTTTGCTGCAAGCCGCCAAACTTGCCGCTGTCGGCGAGATGGCAGCAGGCATTGCGCACGAATTGAACAATCCGCTTACATCCGTCACCGGCTTCGCCGAGCTTGCCCTTGAAGAATTCTCCGAGGAAAATCAAACGCGTAAAGACCTCGAGCTCGTCTTACGAGAAGCGAAACGCGCCCGCGATGTAGTGCGACGGTTGCTGGATTTTGCGCGACAAGGCGAAAGCGCTCGCGCGCGCGCTTCCTTAAACGAAGTAGCGGAAGACGTTATCGCGTTGAGCCAGCATCTCCTCCACACAAACGGCGTCAATCTTCAAACGCGCTTAGACGAATCGCTCCCTTGGGTCGTTATGGATGCAAATCAAATGAAGCAAGTCGCGCTCAATCTGGTTCACAACGCATTACAAGCCATGCCAAACGGAGGCATTCTGGAGATCGCTACATCGCAAGCAGACAGAGACAACCGTCAATGGGCGCTCCTATCCGTTCGAGACAACGGCGCAGGCATCTTACCGAAAGACCTCAGTAGGATTTTTGAGCCGTTCTTTACGACGCGCAGCGCGCACGGCGGCACCGGGCTTGGACTTTCAGTCACATACGGCATCATTACCGACCACGGCGGCGCGATAGACGTAGACAGCGCGCCCGACACGGGGACAAAATTCACAGTATGGCTGCCGCTATGAACGTTGTCTCTCCCCCATCCGCATCTATACTCGTCGTAGACGACGAAGCCGGCATCGCAGCGTTGTGCGAACGCGTACTGAGTCGCGCGGGTTATCAAGTAACCGCCTTGACCGATCCGCGCGCAGCAATCGAGCGCATTCAACAAACGCGCATTAACTTACTGCTCGTAGATATCCGTATGCCTGAAGTAGATGGATTCGACGTGATCGCGCGCGCAAAAATTCTGCAACCAGATATCGCAGTGCTGGTAATGACCGGCTTCGGAACCGTTGAAACCGCCATCCGCGCCCTCCGCCAAGGCGTAGATGGGCTGTTGCTCAAACCCTTTGAAACAGGCGACGAATTGACGCAGGCGGCGCAACAAGCGCTCAGCGATAATTATCGCAAACGCGATGCGGCGCGCGTGCAGGCGTTGCGTCCGCTGTTTGACGTCACTGAAACATTGTTCGCAGAGACCAACCAAGAAAAACTACTCAGCCTCATCCTTTCAGCGATCCAAGATCACTTGCATTGCTCCAACGCCGCCTATTATCGAGTCGAACGCGACGCAATAACCGCGCTTACTCAAATCGGAAAAGCGCTCCCGATTCAGACAGACCCCGCCGTCGACGAATTGATTCGCCGCGTCGTAGAAGATAAAGACCCCATGATCATTCACGCTACAGGACCGGGCGAAGCGCGAGCGCAAGCGCTCCTTTCAGAAAGCGGTCTAGGCTCAGCTATCTTCATCCCAGTTTCACGCGCCAACATGGACAGCGTATTGTTCGCGGCACGCAGCGCTTCGGAGGCGCAATTTCGCGGCGCAGATCTGGAGCTGTTCTTCGTCTTAGCCAGGCAAGCGGTGATCGCCATGGAGAATGCGCGTTTATACGCCGATTTGCGCGAAACCTTGCAGCAAGTGGAAGAATCACAGCAGGCTTTACTGCGCGCCGAGAAAATGGTCGCAGCTGGCAGGTTGACCGCCTCCATCGCTCATGAAGTGAACAATCCGCTTCAGTCGGTGCAAAATTGCCTACATCTTGCCGGACGCGAAGACCTTTCCATAGAGAAGCGAAAAGAGTATTTTGATCTCGCACGCGCCGAACTAGATCGCCTGATGAAGACCATGCATCGCATGTTAGAGTTCTATCGCCCGGGCGCGGCGCGCATGGAATTCGTAGACGCGCTCGAATTGCTTCAGCATGTGCTTAATCTCACCTCGCAGCAGCTGCATCAGCGAGACATTCATGTTAAAACGAATTTCCCTGAATCGCTGCCGCTGATCTACGCAGTCAACGGTCAAATTCAGCAAGTTTTTATTAATCTGATTTTAAACGCGCACGACGCGCTGCCCACAGGCGGCGAATTGGAGATAAGCGCGCGCAGCGTTGACAACGGAATTGAATTTATCTTTAGCGACAACGGACCCGGCATCCCTGAAGATCGGCGCAATAATATCTTCGAACCATTCTTCAGCACGAAAGAAGGAGGCACCGGTTTAGGGCTGACTGTCAGTTACAATATCATTACCGCGCACGGCGGCGCCTTAGACCTTGTGGACCATCGCAAGCCGGGAGCGCATTTTCGCCTGTTCTTACCGCTCAAAAAGAACGCAGATTCCGCCCATCGCGCGTGAACGATATTATTTTAGGGAGACGTTAAATAATGAAATCAAACATTCTGATCGTAGACGACGAACCGGTAGCGCGTCAATCGCTAAGCGATATCTTACAGTTGGAAGGGTTTGCCGTTAACTCAGCGCCTAACGGGCAAGCCGCCGTCGAATATGCGCGCACGCATCCTATTGAATTAATGATCGTGGACCTGCGCATGCCCGGCATGGACGGCTTGGAAGTGGTGCAAGTGATCAATCAAGTTTCACCGCAGACTGAGGTTATTTTACTCACCGCGTTTGCATCCACCGAATCGGCTATTCGAGCGTTGCGCCTACGCATCCACGATTATCTGCTCAAACCCGTCTCTCCGGCGCAAGTAATCGCCAGCGTTCAAAAGGGACTCCTTCGTCGCGAGGCGCGCCTGAAGGCGCGCGCCGGGAGAGCCGCTTCTGAAATTGACGAAGGCGCCGCACAGATTATTTTAACGGATGGAACGCACATCGATCTCTCGCGACGACTGATTCGCAAAGCAAATACGCTCGCTCATCTTACCCCTGCCGAAGGACGCCTGTTGCGTATCCTGATCGAGAACCCGGGGCGCGTCTATACGCATCGCGAACTCGTTCTACTCGTCCAAGGTTATCATACGTCTCAACGCGAAGCGCCGGAAATCCTGCGTCCGTTAATCAGCCGGCTGCGCTACAAACTTGAAGCGTTTCCTGCGCTCGCCGATCAAATCTCCAGCGTGCGCGGCACCGGATATGTATATGAAGGGGAGTTTCTAGAAAAATAAAAGAGGGCGCCATCTTCTCTTGACAGCGTCCTCTTCACTAGTTATTCCTGCGCCGCTTCAACAAACCGCTTAAATAAATTTCGCGTCGGCTGCTGATCCGTCAACCATTCGGGGTGCCATTGCACAGCGAATCCAAAGGGATGGTCGGACAACTCCACCGCTTCCACAAGTCCGTCTGGCGCGCGACCCGCGACTTGGAGCGTAGGCGCAATATCCTTAAGCCCTTGGTGGTGATGGCTGTTCACCCATACGATCGGCTCGCCAAATATGGCGGCAGAGCGCGTTCCTTCTTCGATCTTCACTTGATGCGCCAACGTATGCCGTAAATTGCCCGGATACGAATGATCCAGAGCGTTGGGAAGTTGATCCGGCAGATGCGTATATAACGTCCCGCCAAGCGCGACATTCACCATCTGACATCCGCGACAAATACCGAGGAACGGCTTACCGTCTTCCACCGCGGCGCGAACAAGTTTTAATTCAATAGCGTCGCGCTCAGGCTCGACGTCTCCAATGCGCGGGTGCGCCTCGCCGAGAAAATGGTCAAGAGCGATATCGCCTCCGCCTGAAAAGAGAATGCCGTCCAATCGCGCATATAGAACGTCCCATCCATCTTCCGCTAACCGAGAGGGAATTAATACCGGCGCGCCGCCTGCCTGCATGACCGCGTCTACATACGCTTGATGCAAAACAATGCGAGTTTGATTAAATTCGTTGTTCGAGATGTGCGTGGTAATTCCAATCAAGGGTTTCATGTCTATAATTGCAATGTCCCGCCGATTCAAAATCGACGGGACATCATCGTGCGTTAATTATCAAACTTCTGCTTAAGGCGAGCCGACTTACCAGTGCGCCCGCGCATGAAATACAACTGCGCTCGACGAACTTGATTATGGCGCTCGACGACGATCTTGCTTACGCGGGGCGAGCGCAACGGGAATGTGCGCTCTACTCCCACGCCGCTGGAAGCGATGCGACGAACCGTAACCGCTTCTTGAGAGCCGCCCTTACGCAACCGAATCACGGTGCCTTTAAATTCCTGAATGCGCTCGCGGTCGCCTTCTTTGATCTTCACGTGGACGCTGACCGAATCACCCGGGCGAATTGCGGGGATCGCTTCATTGCGAACGGCGTCGAGAGCTTGTAATACGTTTGACATTTTACTTTCTTCCTTAAACTAAGTAATGTTTGATTTCTATTAAGCGACGGCGGATTAAGATCG
>BQMV01000265.1 GCA_022181005.1 Anaerolineaceae bacterium
TTTTTGATTTTCGCGCGCGCCGCCTGTCAACTCGCTTCGCGCTTGCGCTTTTACTTTCCGTCGCCATTTGCCCGATTCTGTATTATCTCGTTTCCAGTTTGATTTCGATGAACGCGGCTCTGATTTTGACCTTTCTTTTCGCGGGCGCGTTCCTAATATTGTTCTTGCGCGAGAAGCCGACTTTCTCCATTCGCGCCATGCCGCGCGCTTTGATGGGATTAGCGCTGACCTGGATTTTCGTCGCCCTCTTTTCGTTAATTGATTTACAACTCGGCGCGAAAGAGCTTTATTACAGCGTAGCCTCTTACGACCACACGACGCGTATTTCAATCATTGACGCGATGGCGCGCACGGGCGTTCCGCCGATCAACCCAAGTTATTATCCGCATCATCCTGTCAAATTGACTTTTCTTTATTTCTTTTGGTACATTCTTGGCGGCGCGATAGACATGATTGGCGGTTCGCTTGTGGACGCGCGCGCCGCTTTATTTGCCAGCGTTATTTGGTGCGGCTTGGCGCTTATGGCGCTGATCGCCTTTTATTTGCGTTTGCGCGATGCCGAAAAAAATAATGGACTTCGGAAAAAAGCATGGGTCGCCGTCGCTTTACTTGCCGTTACCGGCTTAGACTTTTTGCCGGCGTTGGTATTTATGCGAAGCGGCGGAGGCGTCGTCGGAGACGTGGAGCATTGGAACGAACAGATCACTGCTTGGGCTGGTTCGCTCTTATGGGTTCCGCATCACGTCGCGGCGTTGATCGCGGCGTTCGTCGGCGCGATGCTGGCTTATTTTGCGCGAAGCAAGCCGTTCAAAATACGTCTGATCGCGCTGACTTTTTCTGGCGTCGCCTTCGCTTCCGCGTTAGGGCTTTCCATTTGGGTTACGCTGGTCTTCGTCCTTTTTTGGGCGTTGTGGATGACGGCGCTTTATTTTCAAAAAGAGAACCGCGCTTTGATTTTTCCGATGGCGTTCGCCGGCTTGGTTGCGTTGATTTTAGCGAGTCCGTTCATGCTTGGTTTGTTTTCCGAAGGCGCGGGTGGAGCGAGCGCTTTCCCAATCGCGCCGACGATTCGCGCATTCAGATTGTCGGACGTTGTTTTCGAGTCGCCTTCATTTTGGACATATTTTTTTCGTTTGATCTTCTTGCCGGTCAATTATTTTTTTGAACTCGGCTTTTTCGCGTTAGCAGGATTTTATTGGCTCAAGATCAATAAAACGAAAATCCGTGAAAATCCGTATTATCTTGCCGAAGCGTTGGCTCTGTGCGCTTCGTTTTTGATTGGCACATTCGTGCGTTCGACACTGATTGAAAATAACGATCTGGGCTGGCGGGCTTGGCTGCCCGGTCAATTTATCTTGTTGATCTGGGGCGCGGATGTTCTCGATCAATTATTCTTATCGCCGCAAAAATCTTTTAGATTTTCCCCCGCTTCAAAATACAACCTAATTGCTTTGATTGCGTTAGGCGTTTGCTCTACTATGCTGGATTTAACCCTGTTGCGTTTTGCCGACCGATTTGCTTACGGCGCGAACGCAGGACGAATCATTTACTCCGCGCGCGAGGCGTATGCGGCGGTCAACCGCGCTTTGCCGCAGAACGCTATCGTGCAATATAATCCGACGGATATGATTAACCGTCCCAGCGGATTGTACGGAATGCGCCAATCTGTGATTTCAGATCGCACTTCCTATGGCGTGCCTTTAGACGTATACAACGCCAAAGTTGCGGAAGTCGCTCGATTATTCAATTTGACTAACGTCAAAAGTTGGAATGCGCCGGATGCGCTTTGTCAAGCGAACGACATTAATGCGATTGTTCTAACTGAGAAAGATCGTTTGTGGAATTCGCTCGGCGTTTTGAAAAATAATCGAACGCCAATTTACTTAGACGAACATTACGCCGTCTTTACTTGCGGCGGTTGACTTTACTTCTGCGAGCGATTTTGCTGAAAGCGCTTCTGCCATTCAAATAACTTATTCAACGCCTCGATAGGAGAGAGAGAATTAACGTCCATGTCCTTCAACTCGTCCAACAGCGGATTAGTCTCTGGAAACAGCGCGACTTGTTGCGCGGCGTGCGGGTCAATTTTGACGGCGCGCCCCGAAGTCTTCTCCAGTTGCGCCATGATTTCGTTGGCGCGTTGGATGACGGGTGCGGGTAAGCCCGCCAGTTGCGCGACGTGAATCCCGTACGAACGATCCGCGCCGCCCGCGATGATTTTGTGTAAAAACACAACTTTGTTATCCGCCTCGCTGACCGCCACGTTGTAATTCCGCACGCCCGGTAATAAATCCGCCAATTGAGTTAGTTCGTGATAGTGCGTCGCAAATAAGGTTTTCGCGCGCAGATGCGGATGATTGTGAATGTACTCGATCATGCCCCATGCGATAGATAAGCCATCGTATGTGGATGTGCCGCGCCCAATTTCGTCGAGGATGAGCAAACTGCGCGGCGTGGCGTGATGCAAGATATTCGCCGCCTCGACCATCTCCACCATGAAGGTGGATTGCCCCGCGTGAATTTCATCCTGCGCACCGATGCGCGTGAAGATGCGGTCTACCAGTCCGATGCGCGCCGACGCGGCGGGGACGAACGAACCCATCTGCGCCATCAAAACGATCAACGCCGTTTGACGAAGATAAGTGGATTTCCCGCTCATGTTCGGACCCGTGATAACGCGCACTACTTCGCCTTGCTCGAAGAGAACGTCGTTAGGGACGTAGCGCTCGCCTTTCAAAAGATGCTCGACGACGGGATGCCTGCCCTCGTGGATCTCTAATCCGCCGTCCGCCGCAATCTCAGGTTTGACGTAGCCGTCCAGCGCGGCAACCTCGCCCAGCGCGGACAGCACGTCCAACTCGGCGAGCGCGCGCGCGGCGGACAAAATTTGATTTGCGGCTTTGCCGAGTTCCGTGCAAATTTCTTTGAATAAACGCGATTCAATTTCTTTGATGCGTTCTTCGGCGTTCAGCACTAGCGTTTCGTATTCTTTCATCTCAGGCGTGATGAAGCGTTCGGCGTTGACCAGCGTCTGCTTGCGGATGTAATGTTCGGGCGCTTTCTCCGCCGCGCCGCGCGAGATTTCGATGTAATAGCCGAAGACTTTGTTGTAGCCGACCTTGAGCGTTTTGATGCCCGTCTTCGTCCGCTCGACGGATTCGAGATTGGCGATCCACTCCCGCGCATGGCGCGAGGCTTCGACGACCGAATCCAACTCCTGCGAATAGCCTGCGCGAATCACGCCCGTATTTTGCAACGTCGCGGGCGGGTCGTCGCTGATGGCGCTTTGCAACAACGCAAGTTGCTCTTCGCACGCCGACCACGCGTAGTTGATTAGCGGCGATTGATCGCCGCTAACTTCCTTCACTTTCGGCAGTTCGGCGAAGGTGTTTCTCATGCCGACTAAATCGCGCGGCTGGGCGTGCCCCGTGATGATGCGATTAATCAGGCGCTCCAAGTCCAAGATGGGTTTGAGCGCGGCGCGCAACTCGGCGCGAGTCATCCCGTTTTGGACGAAATATTCCACGCCGTTTTGACGCCGTCTAATTTTCTCCGCGTCCAAAAGCGGCTGACTGACCCATTGATGAATGAGGCGTTTGCCCATCGGCGTAACAGTTTGATCCAGCACGCCGAGCAGCGAACCTTTGCTCTCTCCGCGCAGCGTTTCGTTCAACTCAAGATTTCGGCGCGTGGAAGAATCCAGCGTCATAAAATCGTTCAGGCTGTAGGAGCGCAGCGAAGTTAGCAGATTGAGCGCGTCGGGTTGCGTCTCTTTCAGATATTGGATGATCGCGCCCGCCGCGCGCGCGGAGAGCGAATTGGATTTGATTCCGAACCCATCCAGCGTGGACGATTTGAATTGCGCCATCAGCGCTTCGGCGCATTTGCCCGGCTCGAATTTCCAGGCGGGGATTTTTGTAATATGACCGAGAATCCCTTCGGGCAAAACTTGATTATCGGAGCATAAAATTTCAGCGGGGCGCAAGCGCGTCAACTCGGCGCGCAAGGCTTCCAACGGAAATTCCGCGACGGCGAATTCCCCGGTGGTAACGTCGGCATAGGAGACGGAAGCGAGCGTCGCGTTGACGGACGCGGATGAATCTAAAATCACGGCGGCGAGATAGTTATTCGAGTCGCCCGGCAACAGCGCGGGTTCGGTTACGGTCCCCGGCGTAACCACGCGCACAACCTTGCGCGGGAAAATCCCTTTGTTGGGCTGTTCGCCGACTTGTTCGCAAATGGCGACGTGGTGTCCCTTTTCGATCAGCCGCGCGATGTAGTTATCCGCCGCGTGATAGGGGATGCCCGCCAGCGGAACGCGCACGCCGCCGCCGACGGGGCGCGAGGTTAACACGATATCGAGTTCGCGCGCGGTAATTTCCGCGTCTTCGTCGAAGGTTTCATAAAAATCGCCGAGCCGAAAAAATAGAATCGTGTCGGGGAAATCTTTTTTAATTTCCAAATATTGTTTGCGAACTGGCGTCAGGTCTTCGTTGGACATGGCTTGATTTTACTATGAGGCTGTATAATTTCCGATTAGGCGAGCGGCGGATTTCCGCTGAAACGATTTGTTTCGTTTTGTGAATGTTTCGCAGCTTAGGTTACGCCAATACGGAGATGAAATGTATACGCTTGTTTTGGTTCGTCATGGGCAAAGTGTGTGGAATTTAGAAAACCGTTTCACGGGCTGGACGGATGTGGATTTGACCGAGTTGGGTAAAGCCGAAGCGGCAGAAGCGGGTAAATTATTAAAAGACGGCGGCTACGATTTTGACATCGCTTATACGTCGGTTTTGAAGCGCGCGATAAAAACGCTGAACATCATTCAAGATGAAATGAATTTGGATTGGATTCCTGTCGTGCGCGCTTGGCAGTTGAACGAACGGCATTACGGCGCGTTGCAAGGCTTGAACAAAGCGGATACGGCGCGGAAGTTCGGCGAAGAGCAGGTTAAGATTTGGCGGCGCTCGTACGATGTAACGCCGCCCGCGCTGGAACTGACCGACGAACGCCATCCTAAATTTGATCGTCGTTACGCCGCGCTGACTCCCGAACAATTGCCTGCTACCGAGTCGTTGCAGATCACGTTGGAGCGCGTCTTGCCGTATTGGGACGCGGCGCTCGCGCCTGAAATTAAATCGGGCAAACGCGTTCTCGTCGTGGCGCATGGCAATTCGATTCGCGCGTTGGTCAAATATTTGGACAACGTCTCCGAGAGCGATATTTTGGAGTTGAACATCCCAACAGGGTTGCCGTTGGTTTACGAATTGGACGACGATTTGAAACCAATTAAAAATTATTATCTCGGCAACGCGGAAGAAGCGGCGAAGAAAGCGGCGGCGGTAGCGAATCAGGGAAAGGGGAAGTAAAGCGAGTTTGCGAGATAGACATCCGAGTTGTTCAGAACTCGGATGTTTTTGTTTAATAAGAGTAGAATCGCGGGATGAATCTCTCTCGTGAATTTATCGCCGAATTGGGCAAGCGCTTCGCGGGCGATTTGCGTTTGGACGTTGCCTCTAAAATCTTATATTCCACCGACGCTTCGATGTATCAGATCGAGCCGCTGGGAGTCGCGATTCCGAAAACGCAGGAAGATCTGCAAGCGGCGGTTGAATTAGCCGCGAAGTATAAAATCCCCATCCTGCCGCGCGGCTCTGGATCGTCGTTGGGCGGGCAAGCCATTGGCGAAGCCCTGATTTTAGATTGTTCGCGTTACCTAACATCCATCCTTGAAATTAATCCCGAAGAAAAATATGCGCTGGTCGAACCTGGCGTGATCCTAACGGACTTGAATCGCGCGGCTGCAAAATACGGCTTGACCTTCGGTCCAGACCCCGCTTCGGCGGAGCGCGCCACAATGGGCGGCGTGATCGGCAATAACGCCACAGGCGCGCATTCGATTTTATACGGCATGAGCGCCGACCATTTGCTGGAAGCGGCAGTTGTTTTGAGTGACGGGAGTTTAAGTCAATGGGGAATGGTAAATAGGAATTCGGAATCGGGAAGCGAGAAGTGGAGATAATTTCCGTCGTCAATGAGATTCGCGAAAAATCTGTTGATGCGATAAAACGACATTATCCCAAATCGTGGCGCAACTCGGCAGGCTATCGGCTAAATTATCTTTTGCCCTGGAGCCCATCCAAACCGCCACAGTGGCAGGGAGATTATCCCAATCCGCAGCCTGCAACCTTAAATCTCGCTCCCTTGCTGGCTGGCTCGGAAGGGACGCTCGCCGTTATCCGCCAGATGAAAGTGAATTTGGTTGCAAAACCGAAGCGCGCCATTTTGGGCGTTTTGCAATATGAAAATATCGAAGCCGCTTGCGACGATGTGCCGCGTTTGTTGGACTTCAAACCCAGCGCCATTGAGTTGATTCCGCAAATGCTTTTGCATCTGGCGCGCAGCGTCCCCGCCGCGGCGAGTCAGATGGGCTGGATCGTCGGCGATCCCGCGGCGATATTAGTCGTCGAATTCAGCGGCGACGAATCTGACGCGCTCAAGCGCAGATTGCGAACCGTTGGCGGTTTGTTGACCGTCGCCGAATCGTCGGAACAGCAAAATCAGATTTGGAATATCCGCAAATTAGGTTTGGGCATTTTGGACTCGCGCCCGCAGACGGCGCGCCCGATTGCCTTCATCGAAGATTGCGCGATTCCCATCGAAGGGCTGAGTGAATTCACGCGCGAAATTCAACGCATTTTACAAGCGCACAACACCTACGCTGGAATTTACGCGCACGCTTCGGGCGGCTGTTTGCACATTCGCCCCGTGTTGGACATGACTCGCGGCGAAGGCGTGCGCACCATGCGCAACATCGTCGAGCAGGTGTTCGCGCTGGTTTTGCGGTTGGGCGGCTCAATGAGCAGCGAACACGGCGACGGAATCGTTTCGGGCGAATTTATCGAGCGCACTTACGGGAAGGAGATCACGGACGCGATGCGGAAGTTGAAACGTGCCGCCGACCCCGATGATTTGCTCAATCCGCGCAAGATGTTTGACGCGCCGCCGATGGATGTCAACTTGCGCCATGGCGCCGATTT
>BQMV01000266.1 GCA_022181005.1 Anaerolineaceae bacterium
GGTACAGTAGCGCGAGTGGAGCTGTTTTCTACGTGTTTTTTTTTATTAATGATCCGGCGACCACCGAGATCTACACTCTTTCCCTACACGACGCTCTTCCGATCTGGCTCGCTCGCGTAATATTGATAGAGCAACCCCACCGATGCCGCGCCGAGCAAATGCCAGGCGGCGTGTCCTTGCGCGAGGCTGGTCTCGAAACAAACGATGCGGGCGTGATCGAGGCTCCAGATCGCATACGCAACGGCGAGCAGGATGATCCCGAGGCGCAGTTTGTTTGCGGCAACGATCGGCGTTTTTTGTTTTCGATAATAGGTTTCAAAGAGCAGGGCAATACCAAGAACAACGGCAAACATAAACCGTCTTGTATCGGGCAGGGAGATTTGTAACACGCTGAGAAAAAGGACGAGGATGAGATACAGCCCCATCGTTGTAACGAAGCGCAAGTCCCAAATCCGCTCGCAGGCGTAGACGAGCATGAACGTTGCGAGCATGAACATTCCCAGCACGTCGAAGAATTGACCGGTGAAGGTGAGCGAGGCGTGATAGAACGCGCTGCCGATGCCGATGACGAGACTCGACGCGCCGAAGATAACGGCATGACCGCGCGAGAAGCGCCGCGCGTTTTTCGATAACGCGATCGCCAGCGTCCCGCTGAAGATGTATCCAAGCGAGGAGAGCGTGTTTGCCCTCTGGCGGATCGGGCTGTTGTGATCTGGCAGTTCGCAAAAACATCCGCGTGGCAGGCACGTGGCAGGACGCCACCCCGACCACTCGGAGGCGGGCAGGCTGATCAACACGCCAAGCGTTACGACGGAGAGGAGCAGGGCGATCAGAAGGGGGAAAACGCGCTTCATCATCGCAAGTATAAAGCCAGACGTAGGAGATTATTCCTTAAGCCGGATGAACGCTGATAATGAACTTGAAAACGTTTTTATCCATTTTATCTGCGGTGAATTACATTTGAGAAACGCTCTCTAAGGCTGGTATGTTAAACTTATGACATGGAAATCTGCTACTTGATCGTCTTTCCCGATTCGGAGACTCGTCTCGCTCCGATCAAAGAGCCGATTAAAGGCTTAAAAGACGCGCCCTACTTTCAACCGGTGGATATTGACCTCGTGCCGCTCGGCGAAGAAGTGTTTTTATTTGAAGGCTATTCCATCAACATAATGCGCCATCGCTATGACGACTACGCGCAAATGATCGAGTGCCGCTATCAGATCAGCGACCCGTTCGCCTTGCCGGTCCTACAGACGCGGGCAAGCGTTCAAAGCGCGCTGCAAAAACGCTACGTTCCGCAAGAGCACTTACAAAGCGGAATGTACGAAGAATACTCTATTCTACTAACCCAAGATGCGCCGCCAACGCCCGATGAGTGGATCGAGAAGAACGCGCTCGGGCTCGCCAACTTCATCCGTTCGCAGCGCGACCGCTTCGACTCAGCCGAGATTGACGAGATACTCAGTTCGCGCATGCGCTACTCCGCCGAAGAGCTCACGCTCGTAGATTGGGAAGGCGCGCTCATCGTCGCGCCCAACGCCGACTATCGCTCCGATATCGTATTATTGAAAATTGGAAATTACCAACTATTGCGCTACCGTATGCTAGATCAATCCATTGAAGACCTGTTAGACAAGATCAACGACTCGTTCTTCCGCAACAGACGACGACCCCGCGCCACCCGCGGGCTCATCCGCCAGATCGCCGAACACAAGCTCGAAGTGATGCTCGATTTCGAACGCGTCGAACAAAACATCCTGCTCATCGGCGATTGGTACACCGCCAAACTCTACGCGGCAATCCAATCCGAACTCTACCTCGACGAATGGAAAGACAACGTGCGCGCCAAACTCGACAACCTCGAAAGCATCATGCAGACCATCAGAGACAACCTCGCTATTTCATGGGAGAATTTGCTCGACCAACTCCAACTCGTCTTATGGCTGGCGATGCTGTTCGGCTACTTGTATCTATACCTTCTAGACGCCGGCTTCATCGTCCTCACAAAGAGATAATCCTCATGCTTCGACGCAAACTCGCTCTCGTAACCATCGCGCTTCTTTTCTCGACGTTAGCCTGCCGTGCCGCCACAAGGCTGATCTTCCCCGATACGCCCACGCCGCCGCCAACGTCCACCCCATTGCCGCCGGCGACCCTTACGCCTACCCCCGCTTCCAACGCCAATTGCTCCATACTCGCTTCCCGCATTTTGGATGACGCTATCAACTTTGAATTCGACGATGAAGAAGCGTCTGAAAAGACTCTGCTCGTTTCCTACGTCGCTACAGGAGACGTCCTCAGCAAACCATTTGACAGCGTCGTTCCCTCAAAGTATGCCGACGAACAGAACGATCGCGCCACACAGACGGAAATCTGGAATTACTTCACGCGCCTTATCCCGCCGGAAGACAGGGCGTTCGTCGCCGCATACGCCATCGTCACAGACGGCAGCGGGAACATCCTCGCATCGGTCGCCCAAAACACAAGCGACGCTGAAGATTGGATTCTCGAAGTAGACATCCTTGACGCGACAAACAAATACGTGCTCACGGTGACCCTTCTGCACGAATTCGGTCATTTGCTAACCCTGAATGCTTCGCAGGTGCCGCCTAGTGTAGCGATCTACAACGATCCCGAAAGCAACGCCATCTACGAACGCGAACGCAAGGCTTGTTCCACTTACTTCCCCGGCGAAGGATGCAGCCTTTCCAATTCGTACCTTAATCAGTTCTTCGAGCGTTTTTGGCTCGACTTCTACGACGAATGGCAAAGCATTGACGCAGAAGAGGACGAGGCACGGCGCGATGCGCTAATCGAGAAATTCTATACGAAATACGAGGAGCAGTTTCTGACCAATTATGCGCCCACCAGTCCCATGGAAGACATTGCAGAAACGCTTACTTTCTTTATCCTTACGCCCAAGCCCGAACCTGATTCGATCGCGAATCAGAAGATTCTCTTCTTCTACGAATATCCCGAATTAATCGAATTGCGCGAACAAATTCTAAGCCGCCTCTGCGTTGAATTTCCGTAACGCCAACCCTTACTTCCAAAAGACAGTATAATTCCGCCCAATGGAAACGTTACAACCCTCTCAACAAACACAACCTGAGCCCTCCCCCCTCGACGAAACAATTCAACCCGCCGACTGGAAGCGTATGGGGCTCGACATCCTCGAAACGCTTTTTCTTGCGATCATCTTATACTTTGGCATCAACGCCGTTTCTGCGCGCGTCCGTGTGGACGGCTTCAGCATGATTCCCTCGCTCGAAAACGGCGAGTATATTCTCGTCAACAAACTTGCATATAAATTCGGCGAGCCGGCGCGCGGCGACATTATCGTCTTTAGTTATCCGCTTGATCCTAATCAAGACCTAATCAAACGCGTAATCGGTTTGCCCGGCGAGACGATCACTGTGCATAATGGCGAATTGTCCGTCAATAACATCGCCCTCAACGAGCCGTATATCGCCGATCCGCCGTATTACGACGGTTCTTGGACCGTCTCGGAAGGACAATTATTCGTACTGGGAGACAACCGCAATCAGTCGAAAGACTCGCACGATTGGGGCTTGCTGCCCATGCAAAACATCATCGGTAAAGCCTCTCTTGTTTACTGGCCCCCCCGCGAATGGCAAACGCTCGATCATTTCGATCACACAAGCGCCGCTGTGCCAGAGGCTCAACCTTAACTATGAAACGCGAAGCTCCCACCGCCCACTCGTTTGAATCGGATCGTATTCCCTGCGATCAATGCGGCGTAGGCATGTTGCGCCTGCAGCGCGTCGTCTACCTCGTCTGGTTGGGCGAAGAATTGGTGACCGTCCCCAACTTCCCAGCGCGAATTTGCGATGTTTGCGGAAGACGCGAATACGACGAACGCGCCATCGCCTGGCTGAATATTCTTCTCAACCCCGAAGCCGGGAAACACTCCACCCGCCTCTCTCGAACTCAACGCCCCGCTTCGCTAAAGAAAGCGCACCCCCGCCCGCCGCTGGAGTAATCGTTTATGGAAACCGCTTCTCGCACCCACCGCTTCCTCTCCGTCGACTTATATACTGCGGGGTATCGTGTTGTGGGAAAAGTTTCGGTAAGCGCTGGCGGTCTGTATGCCACGGTTAACGATCCTACAAAATCGCATATTGAAGTGCACGATGCGCGTTTGGCGCGCATTCATATGCCGACAAAACTTGTAGACCGATTCGAAGCGGTCCGCTTGATCAAAACTCACATACATGCTTTGTGCGTAGCGCGGCGCGAAGACCTCGGTCCGGCTGCAATTGTACGCGGAGGATATACCAACGTTGCCAGCCTGCCCGTCCGCCTCACCTCTTCCGTTTACGAAACAGAAGGCAAGCTTGAGGTTATGGGACGCTTCGATTTCGCTGCGTTAGTCGCCGACGCCACCCGCAACTTCGTTCCGCTGTTCGATTGCCTGTTGACCGCCATTTTAATTCCAAACTTGAAGATGGAAAGCCCAGCCGTCCTCTTCAACTGGGAGCATATAGATATGATGGCGTCGCTCAACCAACGCGTCAAAGAAGAGAAATAGCCCGCCGAATCGCTTGACCATTGCCGGGGGCAATGATAAAATCCGCCCGCTTTATGAAGCGCCCCCATCGTCTAGTGGACTAGGACGCAGCCCTTTCAAGGCTACGACCGGGGTTCGAATCCCCGTGGGGGCACTATCAAAAAAGACTCGCCGTGCAGCGAGTCTTTTTATTCCATTAATCGTTCAAGCGATAGGTATGATACGCGTTCCGACAGGGATTGCCCCAAGCGATATGCATCTCGCGCGCGGTCAAGTCAATCGTCAAAGCAGTGATTGTGCTTTCGCGATCCATCGGGTCTACGCCCGCGATGTTGTGATTGCAGATCGAGTTGGGTAAGTTGACGTGATCTTTTTGAATCGTTTGCAACGATTCGATCGTGTGCGTTGAATCTTCGCGCAATAAACGGTTTGCGCGAAAATAACGAACGCGCGACGAGATCAATTCTTCGGGGTCTTTCTCGATCCTCTTCATCGTTTGCGAGAGGTAGTGATTGGTATGAACCATGTACCCGTCTGTGCCATGTAAAATATCAAAATAGCGGGCAGATACTTCGATAGAATACATCTCACCGCTCTCATGCACAAGCAAATGGTTATATCCTGCAGCGCGATGCGGAACAAGCATTCGACCGATTGCGCCTGAAATGCGACGCGAAGACAACACAGCGCGCGCCACAACCAGCCGCGGTATCCCTGTGCGCGAATCGTTAGGATAGACCGAATCGATCAATTGGGCGATGCCATACGCGTTAAATCCCACGTTCGGAAGCAAGCCGCCATACGTCATGGCAAGAAACGGCGGCTCCTCTTTCGGTCTAGCAGACACGACAAATACGTCCGCCTCATCGGCGGGCACCCAATCTTCATTGTGCGCGGCAAGCACATGACCGTCAGCCGTTTGTCGCTCGTTAACGGCGAAACTAGTGCAACGCGTCAGATGGAGCGCGTCCATGGTCACCGCTTCCATCGTATTGAGCGTAACGATATCGTCAAAGTCGACCTGCGCGCCTTCGGCTATGCCGCGCATTTCATCCACATATTGCGGATAGCGTTCTTGCGCAAACGGCAGATATTTTCGCGACTGAGTCTGCGCGCCTTCCCAAGTAAGTTCCAACACTGAATAGGATTGGTCAATCAACGAACGCGCATTCTCGATGCTATGCCGCACTTGTTCGCGTCGCGCTTCCCCAATCTGGCGCCCCATCTCGCGATGCGTTCCAGTCACTTCGATCAACGGCGGCGGCGTTTCATGCACGATCGTGTTTGGGATCTGGATCTCTCTAACAGCCATACAACCTCCAAATAAATCAATTCGCCCCGGGAAATCCTACCCGGGGCGAAAAAATTATAACACGCTGAGTTTTATGGCTCCGAAATTGGGGGGGGCGGCGAGATGCGGCCCGCGCGAATCTTCAGCAAAGCGGCAATCGTCGCGCCGACGCTCAATAAAACAATCAGAAATTGCCCGATCCAGCCTATATATGGGATCAGCCCAAATCCGCCTCCAACCAATGTCAGCAAGAACGTGCCAACGCCAGCGACGATCACGGGAGACCAATTTTGATTCGTCGCTCTTGAAAGTCGTCCGCCAACTTCAACGCCAAGCGCAACCATGCCGAATAGAAAGGCGAATCCGACAACGATCAGTGGGATGATCGTTACAAACAACGCCGCGCCAAGTAGGATCGTCGCCAACCCGACCGCGCCAGTGATAAGGGGTTGCACAACCAGAGTCTCTCCAGCGCGCTCGATCTGGGGCATCCAAAATAACGCCAGTAACATGCCAAACCCTGCGGTAAAAACAGCGCTGAAAAATATGCGAAAGACCTTCCAAGCGAAGCCAAACGCCCAATTTGTACGTAAGTCGTTTATCGGTTTTTCATTCGATAATACCGCCTCAGGCTGATCGTTATTGATCACTTGCCCTTCAACGTTGGCGTTTTCTGAGCGTTCCAACTGCCCGCCGACGATCATAACGTCTCCGCGTACAATTGCGCGCGAATCGAGGTCTGCCTGCCCGCCAAAAATAACGATGTCGCCATTAACAACGCCATTGCTCGCTATAGAGCCGCCTATAATGATCAGATCTCCGTCGAACACGGCATTTTCTTCGACAACGACGTCTCCGCCCAAGACGACCAAGTTGCCGCTGAACGTTTCGTCGCTTTTCAAGGTGAAATCGTTCCAAAAAACAATCGTATTCCCGAGATCGGAAGAGCACACGTCTGAACTCCA
>BQMV01000267.1 GCA_022181005.1 Anaerolineaceae bacterium
TGCCCGTGACAGCCGAGGAGGCGCTAAAATACGCGCCCGGCGGGCTGATCGTAGCGCGAGTCGCGCCAGCGGCATCTGCGTCCACCGCATTTGAAAGAACTCCCGGCGGAACAGAAGGCAAAGCAGGCGCGTCGCTCCATATAAAATTAGGAATGGGATACGTCGTCGCAGTAAACACATTTCCGCCTGCCACAGGATGAAAGTCTCCGCCGGCAGGGTTGACTAGTTGCGGCTGGATGACGTTAATGGCGTTGTCGGCGCGTAATTGCGTTGCATTGCAAGTTGGGTTCGCGGGACGGCATCCTTCGCTAGAATCTTCAATTCCCAGAGGATGACCCGCCGGCCCGTTCCAGATGATGTTGCCGCGAATTCTTAAATTCACATCCGTTTTTGCGGGATTAGGAATATTCGAACCGCCCGCAGGCGCGCGCGGTCCATAAATAGCAAAATGCTGCCACGCGCTCTGGAAGCCGGCCGGGTTATAAACAATATTATTGTAGATATACACATTGCGATTAGGGATAGGCTCCTCGTCTCCGATAATGTTTGTGCCCCATCCTCCCGCAAGCCGATTCGCATTGCATCGCGCAGCGTCGCCATCGCAAGAGCGCCCGCCAAAGACAACCTCGATCACATGACTGCGGCTGCCCACACGATAGCAAGTGTTGTAAGCCATCAAGGCGTTATAGCCGCCGTTGACGCCAAAACACGCTCCTTCGACGTCGTGGATAACGTTATTGACAAATTTGACGTCATACGTCTCATAATGCAGCCAAGGCGAAGACATGTATTCAAACCCTGTGCCTTGCCCAGCGGTGAATCCGCCTGTGCCGCAGTTGTAAATAACGTTCCCTTCCACGCGGATATAGGCTGAGCCGCCCTTCACATAGGCGCACCAGTCATCGCCGTCGTGGATTTTATTTTTCACAATATGACCGTATTGCACAGACACGAAGTCAATTACATTTTCGTACGAGCCCGAAAGGTCGCTGTTTTCTATATAGAGATATTGCGACTGATTAACCTTAACGGTTTCATGCGCATCGCCATTCCCTCTGAAGTCTACATTGCGCAATAACAAATGATCGCATAGCTCGCAATGCAATACGTCGCCGTTGACATTGATAGTCAACGACTCGATATAGAGATAGCGCGTATCGTAAATATTCAAATCGCCGAGCAAAACGATCTGCCCGCGCGCCCCATTGCCGCGTATCCAAACAGGAGCGGCATATGCGCCATAGCGCGACTCTAAGTAAACTGGAATAGAAGATTCGGGGTAGCTGCCCGGCTGAAGATTGATGCGCACGCCTTCGCTCAACACGACGTTCATCGGAACGTCGTTCCATGCGGCGCTGATAGTGCGAAAGGCGGCAGCGGGCGAAGCGCCATCATTGGCGTCGTTTCCATTAACGGGGTCCACCCAGATATCGCGTAAAGACGGGCTTCCAGTCGCATATAACTCATAAGCAGGCGCGCGAGCCTCGATGGATTCTCCAACTTGGGCTGGCGCAGCTTGCGCAGAATCTGTGCTGGAAGTAAAGACGGAAAGAACAAGAATTCCAATAGAAAAGGTTGCTTTCATTAAGCGTGTCAGGGTCGGCATAAGAATTCCTCCAAAATATAGTGAAATATTATCTCCAAGTCAAGCATCCGCTGATTTAAAAGAAAAAAATTACGTTTTCAGCGTAAATCAATGTCTCAGTTTCAAAGGCGTAAGGCAACGATGTCTCTCGATTTGAATCTAATTTTATCAAAATTGGAATAAATTATACCGGCAATTTTGTTAACGTGGATCAAGGGAGAATGTAACCGGCTAAATATGGACGCGAAGAAAGCAGCCTTCTAGAGCGCTTACATCGGCAGGCTTCGCTTCAACGGTCTTTCGCAACTGCCTAGCCGCCAAATATAAAAGAGGAGACTCCTCTCGTGAAGCAAGTCTCCTCTTTCTACACATGGTCAGCCTACCGCTCAAACAGCGACTTATATTTCCCGTACCCTTCCTCTTCCAACTTCTCCGCTGGGATAAATCGCATCGAAGCCGAATTCATGCAATAGCGCAAACCCGTCGGCGCGGGACCGTCTTCAAAAACGTGGCCCAAATGCGAATCGCCTTGTTTCGAGCGAATTTCAATGCGTTGCACAGACAATTCATCGTCCTCGCGTTCGACGATATTATCCGCTTCCAGCGGCTGCGTGAACGAGGGCCAGCCGCAGCCCGAATCGAACTTATCCAACGAACTAAATAACGGCTCGCCCGAGACGATGTCCACATAAACGCCGTCTGCTTTATTGTCCCAATATTGATTGGCAAAAGCGCGCTCAGTGCCTCGCTGTTGCGTAACTTGATATTGCAATGGCGACAGTCGCCTGCGCAACTCGGCGTCGGCAGGCTTGGTGAATACAGTCATAAAGAATCTCCTTGTTCTTCAACTGCCGAGCATATCGCGCTCGGCATTCCTTTTGACGACTCGCGCGCTATCTTTCTTCCCTAATCGTCAGATTCACTACAATAGCGCGACTCGCAAGAATCAAATCCTGCGGCGCGATCATAATCTCTTCGCCCCATTGACCTGCGCCCGTGCCGAGGATGAGTTCGTTGAGCAAGGTCGCTTCAAGGAAGGAACGGAATCCGCTGGGTTGCCAGCCGAACGCGGGTATCGAACCGATCGCGTATCCCGTTGTTTCTTTCACCGCATCGAGCGAAGCCATCTGAATGTTGCGCGAGCCGATTGCCCGCTTCAAATTTCCAGAGATCGCGTTCTGGTCGCCGCCCAGCATAACAAGGACGCGTTCGCCGGTCTCTGTTTGAAAGATCAGTGTCTTCACTGCTTGCCGTTCGGAGAATCCCAATACATGCGCCACATGCGCCGCGCCCTTTTCAGTTTCAGGAGAAAAGCTGCGGGTTTCGTATGGAATATTTCGTTCATCGAGATATAGATGCGGGGGAAGTTTTATCATTTGCATTCTCTTATCTATTCTTCGCGGCAAGATAGATGCCCGCGAGAATTAACGCGCCGCCAAACAAGGTTGTTGACGAAGGCGTTTCCTGCAATATGAAGTAGGCTAAAAACACCGAACCGATCGGTTCGCCCAGCGTGGTCGCCGCCACAAGCGCCGCCGACAGGCGCTTCAGCGCCCAATTGTAAATAGAATGACCGACGACTTGCGGCAACGCCGCCAACAGGAATATCCACAGATAGGTTCGCGGTGCGAGGCCGAACGGCGAATCGCCGGCGGCGGTCATTGTTAATAACAACATAACGGCGGCGGCTCCATACGCAAGGAAAACGTATGGGATTAATGACATGCTTACGCGCAGCTTCCGCCCTAAGATCAAGTAACCGCTCACCGCCCACGCTCCCACAAGCGCGAGGAAATTCCCCCACAGGGCGCGTCCGCTTAACCCAGCGCCGAGGCTGCCGCGCGCGTCGAAAAGCGCGATGACAATTCCGCCAGCCAACGCCAGCGCCAACCCAGCCAGCGCGCCGCGAGATAGGCGTTCTTTCAATAACGCCGGCGACAACAACGCCACCCAAAGCGGGCCCGTGCTGACAAATACAACCGAGCTGGCTACGCTCGTATATTCCAGCGACGTGATCCAAGCGGCAAAATGAACGGCGAGAAAAGCGCCTGAGAAAACGGCAAGCGTAATTTCAGTCCGCGAGAGACGCTTGAGTTCAATCCAGTGACGGGTAAGCGCGAGCGGAGCGATCAGCAGCGCGGCAAACGTCAGCCGCAACGCTGCGATCGTTAACGACGAAGCGCCGCCGTTCTGCGCGAATCGAATAAAAATGCTTGCGGTCGAAACGGCGAGGATCGCGGCGCTTAACGCGGCGGGGAGAAAAGACCGGCTGCGGGAATCCATCGCCGCCGAGTGTACCTCACTTTAAGAAGGTCGTCAGGTAAGCGCGTGAGTTTCGTCGCCAACAACGATGAATATCTTTCTTGACACTCTCTACTCACAAGGCTACAATTTCCGCAATCATTTTTACAAGGAGACAGTCATGGCATTCGAACTTCCAAAACTGGCATACGCTTTCGACGCGCTTGAGCCTCACATTGACACGCGCACGATGGAGATCCACTATGCAAAGCACCATCAGGCTTATATTACAAATTTAAATAACGCGGTAGATAAAACTCCCGAACTTGCGGGCAAATCGCTCGTCGCGATGTTAAGCGATTTAAACGCTGTTCCTGAGTCTGTGCGCGGCGTTGTGCGCAATCACGGCGGCGGGACGTACAACCATAATCTATTTTGGGAGATTATGGGTCCAAACGCCGGCGGAACGCCGAAAGGCGAATTGGCTGAAGCGATCAACTCAGCCTTCGGGTCGTTCGAAGCGTTCAAAGAGGGGTTTGCTAAATCTGCAGGCGCGCGCTTCGGCTCCGGCTGGGCATGGCTCGTCAAGAAAGGCAGCGGACTCGCGGTCGTTTCGACGGCAAATCAAGACAATCCGCTTTCAGACGGCGCAACCCCAATCCTCGGCATTGACGTATGGGAACACGCCTACTACCTGAACTATCAAAACCGCCGCGCCGACTATGTGACAGCGTGGTGGAACGTAGTCAATTGGGACGCAGTCGCTGAGAAGTTCGCCGCAAAATAGAGCGATTTTCATCTTGTCAAGAGCGTGAAGATGGATATAATCTGGCAACCTTACTAAAACAACTTCTCAAAAGGAGAGTTTCATGACCCATATCATCACAAGTTTGTGCGTTCGAGATCGAGGCTGCATTGAAGTTTGTCCGGTAGAGTGTATGTTGCCGGGCTTCCCGCTCGAAGAATGGCCCTGGATCTATATTGACCCCGATACCTGCATTGACTGCGGCGCATGCGTGCCCGAATGCCCCTATATGGCGATCTTCCCCGAAGACGAAGTGCCTAGCGCCTATACCGCCAAAGGCGGCGAATACATCAGCCAAGTTGGGCTGACCGGCCACTTCGAAGGCACGAATCATCACGGCAATCCAATCTCGATTGACACCGCCCGCCAACTCGAAGCCGGCGAAGTCCTCGACTTTACGCCCGATATCCAACCCCACTACGACTTCTTCAAAGACGGACCGGGCTACGGCGTGAAAGACGTAGACGACGGACGATAAAACTAAAAGCCGCGCAGATGCGCGGCTTTTTTCTTGGATATTTCAACGCCGCCAGAAGCCGGCGCAGAGTAGATTCATGCTTGTAAAATTTCTTTTACAGATTCAAAAACCGCATCTTTCTTGACTTGAGCCTGCTCGCCCGTTGTCAGGTTTTTGACGACCGCCAAGCCTTGCTCCGCCTCGTCGGGACCCAGCACCAGCGCAACCTTCATCTTCATCTTGTCGGCAAATTTGAATTGCTTCTGTAGTTTTGTCGGCTCGGGATAGACCATCGCATTGAGTCCCGCGCTGCGCAACTCTGCCGCCAGCGCGAAAGATTGCGGCAAGAGATTTGCATCGAACACCGTGACCAACACCTGCGCGGGGCTGGACTGAAACTCAGGGATGAGTCCCGCTTCTTGCAAAATGATGCCAGCCACTACGTCGCCCATGGCAAAACCAGTCGCCGGCAATGGCTGTCCGCCCACGTCGGAAAGCAGATTGTCGTAGCGTCCTCCGCCAAAGATGGCGCGTTTGACCGATCCGCTGACGTCGAAGGCTTCAAAGACTGTGCCGGTATAATACAATAATCCGCGCACGATATTCGGATCGAATTTTACATAGGCGCTCACACCCAAGGCTGCAAGCGCCGCAAACAGACGCGTCAAGCTTTCGCTTTGCCTCCATAATTCAAAGTCGCCGAGTATCGCCTTCAACCCATCAAGCTGTTTGCGATCTAACCCAATCTCTAGCGCGTATTCGTCCCAAGCGGCGATCGTCATTTTGCCGCGGCGATCAATTAGATTAGATGCGTCTACGCGTTTATCGGCGGCAATGCCGAGCGCGTCGAATTGCGCCTCCATCAAGCGGCGATCATTTACAAAGATTTGCGCTCGCTCTGGGCTAAGACCCACTGAGCGTAAAAAGGTCGCCCCTACCGCAATAAGTTCCGCATCCGCTTCGGGAGAATCCGCGCCGAGCAAGTCAATATTCCACTGGAAGAATTCGCGCGACCGTCCGCGCTGGGGCGATTCATATCTCCAAAACGGACCAAACGACCACCAGCGCACAGGGAAATTCAACTCGCCTTGTTTCGCCGCGATCATACGCGCGAGCGACGGCGTGAGTTCGGGACGCAACGTCACCAAATCACCGCCGCGATCCTCGAACGTGAAGGATTGCTTCTTGACGAGTTCCTCGCCCGATTTCGCCGCGTACAATTCCAGCGGCTCGATGAACGGACCGTCATACTCCTGGTATCCAAACAATTCAGATGCCGCGCGCACTTTTGCATAGATGAAGTTGCGCGCGAACATCTGCTCGGGGTAAAACTCGCGTGTGCCTTTGACAGAATTTATTTTGCTCGACATAAGGTCTCCAGTGCGAAGATTTTATCATGGCATCGAAAGACTTCCCGCAGTTCACATTGCCCCTGCTGATACCCCAGAGAGCACAACGGCCCCCCGCCCCCAGACCCGCCCCAGCTACAAAAGTTCTCTGCCGAGGTATTGCACCCGAGCGCACAGTTGCTCACATATCCCTGAGTCTGGCACGCGTTCTGGTCAGTGAGCGTCTTGCAGTTGATCGGGTTGAGCGACGTGTCGCACTTCGATTGCCCGCCGCCGATACAGGGTCCGTCTGGACCACATGCTCCAG
>BQMV01000268.1 GCA_022181005.1 Anaerolineaceae bacterium
TTTGCTTGATCGTGCCGTACACGTGAAGTTTCGGACAGCGATCGCGAACAACATCCAAAATTTGAACCGGCTGTTGCAAGAGAACAATCCGGCGCTCTTGATCATAGAGGAGCGGTTTAATGACCATGATGGGATTCAAATCTCAAAGGAGTTGTTAGAGCGCTTCCCAACGTTGCCGGTCGTCCTTTACGCTGAAAAAGCGACCCCTGAATTGTTCAAAAACATATTTCGCGAAGGGCTGAGCGGGTGTCTTATTCCGCCGCTGAAAACGGATGATATTATAGACGTTATTGAGAGCAGTTTGCGCAAAGCGCGCCGCACCGGCGATTGGCTGCGACGCGAGGTAAAACGGACTACGGCTTCGCTAAAAAAACAAGCGCAACTATCCGATGCCGAGCGCGCGCGCTTCGAAGCGATATTCAATAATATCCACGATGGCGTGATGATCATAAACGATGAGCGGATCATATTGCTTGCCAACCCCGCCATGTGCCGGCTATTGGGTTTAAACCCGAAAACTGTGATTGATAAGCCGATTTTAGACGTTGTAACGTATCCCGAATTAACCGCGCTGTTAACGCGGAAGAACGACGATGAAGCCCATCAATATTACGAAGTCGGTTTCCCGGATGGCAAAGTGGGAAACGCGCAATTAACGGCGATTCAGGGCGTGGGATACGCCTTCACAATCCAAGATATCACCTACCTTAAAGAGATGGATCGCGCGCGCAGCGATTTTGTGCATACAGTTTCGCACGATCTGCGTTCTCCGCTCACTTCCGTCATTGGTTATACCGAATTAATGGAACGCGCAGGCGTCTTGAGCGATAATCAGCGTGATTTCCTTAAGCGAATTCAGGACAGCATCAAGCATATGACTTCGCTGATCAACGATTTGCTCGACTTGGGCAGCGTGGAAGCGGGATTCGATACACGCCGCGAATATGTTCAATTTGAGGCGATCCTTCGTTATACGTTGGAGATGCTGCAGGGACAGATTAAAGCGCGGAGGTTGAAAGTGCAAACTGAGATCGCCGCTGTGTTGCCCCCATTGCGCGCGAACCCTATCCGCTTACGGCAATTGCTGGACAATATTATCGGCAATGCGATTAAGTATTCGCACGGCGGAGGCGAGGTGTATATTTCGCTTTACTCCGAAGACGACCAAATTATTTTGACGGTGCGCGATCAAGGAACCGGCATTCCGGCGGAAGATCAGGCGCATATTTTTGATAAATTCTATCGCGGTCGAAATGTTACGAGTACGGTCGCCGGCTCGGGGCTGGGCTTGGCAATCGTTAAGTCAATTGTAGATAGTCACCAAGGGCGCATTTGGGTGGAATCGACAGAGGGCAAAGGAAGCTTGTTTTGTATTGTTCTGCCGGTACAAGCGGAGCCGGCGCAGATGGAAGCGAAGCAAGCGTAGAAAATCCTCGTTCAAACGGGGATTTTATTTTTTCGATAAACGCGTAAGGATCGAATCGCTTGGTTTGCGAGTCGCAGGCTGAAGGTCCGCGCCGGTGCGCATACTTTCCATTTCGTTGCTGAGTTGCATCCAATCGTTTACAAGGAGCGTAAGGTGGGACGTTTTATCTTTGAAGAAATATGGCGAGAGAAAGAATTCGAGGATCCGCCGCGGAATTGGGTAGCTTTTCAACTCGATCACAAGCGCAGTCTTTGACGCCAGCGGAGCGACTCGTTCGTTTAACCCTAGAATATCGAGCCATGCTCCAACCCCGCTTGGTTTAAGACGAAACAACGATCTCATCTCGGCGACGGCGGTGCGCGCGATACGTTTATATGAAATATTTAGCCGTAGGAATGGCGTAACGATTTTTAAGTGATTGGGATAAGGTTGCGCGTATGCCAGATAACGGAAGAGGAAGAATAGGATTCCCACGAATATTCCTAGAATCCCAACTGCTGCTGGCAATAGCCAGCGCCATGGGAGGAATTGTCCTAGTTCGATGTATTCGCTGTATGCGATCAGCAACATGACGATCCCGATCGTTAGCGTGGGGGGCCACCAACGGTCGAGCATGAGGCGATAGACAAGCAATGGGTATTTTTTGCCGGCGCGCCTAGCCATGTTTTTTTACTCGTCCGCGCTTACACGGGCGCGCTTTTCAGCGGCGCTGTCGCTCAATTGCGCGCTGAGTTTCCGAAGCGCTTGTGAGAGATCTTCGCCGCGCAGGCTGAAAGTTACATCTCCGCGCGTTTTTTCGATGATGCTGCGCGCCAGATCAGTTTGGCGGCGCAGATCGTTCGTAATTGCGGCGGGGTAATCTATGGTAACCAGAGTGGAATAGATCTCGTCCATGTGACCTAGTAGGCGCTCCGCTTCTTGCGAGTAGCCTGAACGGAGGATGTCCAGTACGCGGCGGCGCAGCTCGCCGACGACTTCGGCTAACCCGTTGAGATAGGTTGCATACTCAACGCCTAATTCATCAGGCGGTTGGAGAGCCTTGTTTTGAATCAAAGCGCATGTGATATTCGCTTCGACAAATTCCTTAAGTGCGTCTTGCGTATATCCTGCGAAATATAGGTCGGGGTATTGAGTAAGGCTGCCGCGCAATTGGTTTGCTAGCGCGCGCGCTTCGTCGAGGCGCGACTGCATTTCCTCTTGTGCGTTGCGGTGTACGGCGCGGATGGCAAGCGAACAGGCGCGTATCAGTTGACGGGCGAGCGCGAGCGCGTTATCGCGCATTTTAGAACGAGCGTCGAAATCGGCGCGAATTGTGTCGGCGATCTGTTCAAGCTTGTGCACGTTCTATTCTTTCGGCGGGTCGGGCGGTTGCAGATGACGGAAGAGATTATCGGCAAGCGTATTCCCGCTGGGAATTTTAATTTCTCCGAAGGCGGTTTCGTAGCGGGCAAGGTTTTCAGTGAGCGCGCGCAGGAGTAATTTGGCGCTAAGCGGCGCCATCACTACGCGCGCGTTGAGGATCGCCGTTCCATCGCCGGGGATGATATGGCCGAAGTCAACGACGAATTCGGTGGGCGAATGCGAGATGCGCGCTAAGTTTGTGTATACCGGCTCAAGCCCTTCTTTGAATTTAATCTTAGGCGGTTGAGCGGGTGGGGTTTCGGGCGTAGTCATGAGTTAGGCTAGAAGGGAATATCGTCTTCTAGCGGGAGTTCCGCCATATCCATACCGCCCGATGAGCGTTCGCCATCCGCTTCGCTGCGCGAGGAAAGGAAGCGAACAGTGGAAGCGTTCACTTCGAACGAGGCGCCTGCGGATCCATCTTGCTTGGTCCAAATGCGCGGACCGCCAGTGGCTTTATCCGGCGTAAGACGCCCTTCAACCAACACTTTCGATCCTTTTTTGACGTATTGGTTGCAGGTCTCCGCTAACTTGCCCCATGTGGAGATTCGGAACCAGATCGTTTCTTTGACTTGCTCGCCGCTGCCGGCGGTATATTGACGGCTGGTTGCGACTGAAAACGAAGTAACCGCCTGCCCGTTAGGCGTATAGCGCATCTCTGGGTCTTTACCGACATTTCCGGCAATAATAATAGTGTGATACATGAGAGATTCTCCTTAAGACTGAGGCATCCGTTGAATGGCAACGAAAGGATAATATTCTATATTTTACTCGAACCTGATTGATTGACAAAGAGAGCGGAAAGCTATGATTCTATTTCCATGGAATATAAGACGGTTTCCATCTCCTGCGGCGTTAATCCGCCGTGGTGTCCGTAGTATTGCATATTAAATGCGCCGGGTTCGCGCCACCAAACCGACTCGCGCCGATACGGTAAAACGACTAAATTTCCTACGCGATCTAAAAAACGTTGTGAGATTTCTGAGCCGAAGTAGCCCGCGGAGATAAGAGCGCTGGTTTTGACCGTGTCTGCTTTGCCTTTCAGCCGCTTGGCGAGGAATTCTTGCGCTTCATCGAGCAGGGCGTCTTGGATGTAGAGGAACATGTCGCGCGGCGAGCCGGCGGGGACAAGCAATTTTCCTTGGCGATTGGTTTTCAAGAATTTCTCAAAACCTTCGAAGCCGGGCGTTTGATTTAAATAAACAGTCGTCTTTGGATCTACTTCCGCCATGCCGTGATCGGCAGTCATCATAAAAAGGACGCGCTTCTTCCCTTTGAACATTCGCTCAAACGACCGATCCATTAAGGATAAGAAAGATTCAATTTCAGTTTCCACTTGCGGCGAGGCGGGACCGTATTGATGGCAGAGCGCGTCAATGTTATCGTGGTAGAGATGGATATACGTCGGCGTTGTCGAACGTTCGATGACCGATGCGAGATCGGCGAAGCCTTCTGCGAGAGAATCGAATCCGACCAATTCCGCGCCAGCCATGATCGTCTTTGAATAGATGGAACGCGTAAGTTTATGTTCTCCGAAATAATATGGATTCACGCCCATCTCTTTTAAGTCAGGATAGAAAGTTCCGCGTGGAAAAACTGACGATGCGCGCACTCCCGCGCTTGTCAGGTCGGCGGGTCGCTTTGAACCGGCAAAGGCGAACGGAAGCGGCATAATGATCGCATCGGCTTCAGGCTCGTAATAGAACCATTCGTGTACGCCGCTTTCACCGACGGTTAACCCGGTATGAATTGTGGTCACATGCGCGGCGGTGGTGGAAGGAAATTGCGAGACGATCTTTTCGATCTTGCCATGTTTTGCAAAATATTGTAAAAACGGCGCAGATTGAAATTTTTCGAAGAAGCGCCAGCCGAAAGCGTCAATGAAAAACAATACGACGGCGTCATATTGTTTGGAGGCAAAGGCTTCTTTTACGCGGTTGGGAATTCCCGCAAAACCGCCTTTATCGTAGCGGGGTTTGGTGAATTCCGGATTCATGATTTCTCCATCATGATCTTCGCCGCCCGTCGTCCGATTTCGACCGCAAAATTTGTGCCGCGATCCCAAGGATATACTTGACTCATAGAAGCGAAATATAAACCTTCGATTGGCGTTTGAATGGCGGGAATGTTCTTTGAGTGATTTACCAGCGGCACAGGCTGCGCATAATTTGTTTTATTCACCCATATTTTTTTCACCCAATTCGGTTCAAATTTGGGGTTTATTCGTTTCAGCGCGGGGAGGAAGCGCTTCAACAATTCCTGATCGGTCAGCGAGAAATATTCATGCCCTAATTCCAGGTAATCGCCCGCGTATATAATATGATCGCCGCTGAAATGTTCGGAAGAAACGAAATTTGTGTGTTCTACCAACGCGAGCATCGGAAAGCCAGCCTCTTTCGGCAGGCTGAACCAGTAATATCCCTGTTCGGATAATTGATGTTTGAGCGTTAACGTCATCACGACTGCGCCCATGGATTTTAATTCAAGCAATCCCTTCAAATAATTTTCCGGCAATTCGGGGCTCATCTGCGCTAATAGCGCTGGAGAGGAGGTGACCAAAACTTGATCGAACAATTCGCCGTCAACGTTTAGCCTCGCTGCCTGACTCCGTCTAATCGCTTCGACTCGCGTTCCCAGCCGAATCTCCACGCCCATGTCGCGCAGTTGTTCTGCGAACAAATCGGAGAAACGCTGAAAGCCGCCCTCGAATGTTCCGAGTCGCGTTGTCCGCGCTTTGATGCGCGCCCACATCCATGCCATATTGACGTCTCGATAGAACGGGCCGAATTTGCCGATCAATAACGGTTTCCACATCCTTTCGTACACTTGCTTGCCCGCCCATTTCATCATCCACGCGTCAGCGGTGACTTGTTCCAGTGCGCGCCAGTTGTTCGTCATACGGAGGAACAGCCCTACGAACCCAAAGCGGATTTTATTGAGACCGTATCCCAAGCCCGGAAAGCGAAGCGCGTTGAGAATTGAATCGAAAGGGTAGAACTTCCCGTCGAAATACATGACCGTCAGCGGGCGCGGAAAGATGACTTTGTCGCGTAAGCCTAATTCTTGGATGAGTCCCAGCATGGCGTTGTCCGATTGAAACCAATGATGGTAGAACTTTTCAACCGACCAATCCCAATGCGGTTCTTTAAACCCCGCCGCTAATCCGCCGACATGATCTGCGGATTCAAGCAGAACGACGGTGTGCCCCGCTTTTTGTAAGTCATATGCGGCGGCGAGTCCGCCGTATCCAGCGCCGATGATCGCAATTTTCATTGATTCTCCCAATAGAAGCGACTGTCCTTTTTGAAGCGACGGTCATTTGTTATTACGTTTTTCAAGTTTTGCAGCAAGGGCTTTTAGCCGGCTCCATTTTTGTCGTACGACGTAGATCATGGCGAGGGTTTGCAGCCAACGCGTTTCACATGCAGGGTTTATCGCCAGCTGCTCGAACACTTCCATTGCCCGATCGTCTGTGCGATGTGTTTTTGCGTATTCAACCGCTAATTGAGCGAGGTACGTTTCGCGTTGTTTAC
>BQMV01000269.1 GCA_022181005.1 Anaerolineaceae bacterium
AGATTATTTAGAATGGCGCTACTTGGAAGGTGACGGCGACTTCAGAAGCGACGAGATAAAAAGATTGCGTGACGAATCAGATATCATAATTACCAATCCGCCTTTTTCCCTGTTTCGTGAATTCTTACCGTGCATTGAGGAAGCAGAAAACCAACTACTGATAATCGGAAGTTTGAGCGCCATTACTTACAAGGAAATTTTTCCATTAATCAAAGAAAATAAGATGTGGCTGGGTAATGGCTTTCATGCTGGCAATGCTTACTTTTCGTCACCTTTTGCAACAGAGTACGCCGAAGGAGTTTATAACTCCGAAACTGGTTTGGTAAAGTTTAGGAATGTTTGTTGGTTTACAAATCTTGACCACGGCAGGCGCCATCAGCCATTACCGTTAATGACAATGGCAGATAATCTAAAATACAGCAAGCATAAAGAGATTAAAGGTAAGAAATCATACATTCGTTATGACAACTATGACGCTATTGACGTGCCTTTCACCGATTCTATTCCAAGTGATTATGACGGGGCAATGGGCGTGCCGATTAGTTTTCTTGATAAATACAGCCCTGAACAGTTCGAGATTTTAGGAACAAGTGATAATGGTATTGTTGATGATAAGTTCAAGAAAACGCCAGGTTTGACAAAAAAATTTGTTGATGATTATTATAAGGCTGGCGGCACAGGAGCATACAAAGAAGGCAATCCAACCGCTGGTTACTATGAAAATAATATAGCAAAGATGGCGTACAAAAGAATTTTCATTAAACACAAGAAAAAATAATATGAAAACAATTCTAAAAACTGGAATAACCGTTAAAGATATTTGCGATGGCTTTGTCTACAACGAACTTGAAGGCAAAAGTTTGTTTGGCTTGTCTGGCAAATTAACCATTCAGCCAGAATACCAGCGCAATTATATTTATGCAGACGGTAAAAAAGATGTAGCTGTTATCGAATCAATCCTCAAAGGTTATCCTTTGGGTTTGATTTATTTCAACAAAGTTAGCGATGATGTTTTGGAAGTTTTAGACGGACAACAGCGTATCACCAGTTTTGGACGTTATGTAACTGGTAAATTTGCTATCAAAGATGAAAACGGCATGGAACAATACTTTGGCGGTATTGCATCCGACAAGCAATCGAAAATATTAGAAACGAAATTACTTATTTATGAATGTGAAGGCGCTGAAAGCGAAATAAAAGAGTGGTTCAAAACAATCAATATTGCTGGCGTACCGCTAAATCAACAAGAATTATTGAACGCTGTGTATTCAGGAACTTTTGTAACGCTTGGAAAAGCAGAGTTTAGCAATAGCCAAAACTCTAATATTCAAAAATGGAGCGCTTATATTTCAGGGAGTGTAAATCGGCAGGCTTTCCTTGAATGCGCTCTTGATTGGGTAAGCAAAGGCAATATTGGCGATTATATGAGTCGCCATCGTTACGATAAAAATATTACAGAGTTAAAAGCATATTTCAACGGCGTGATTGATTGGGTTTCAACTGTATTTATGGATGTAGAAAGCGAAATGCAGGGATTGGAATGGGGAAGATTGTACGAAGAACATCATAAAAAATCTTATAGCCCTGCTAAAGTTTCAAAAGAAGTGCAAAAACTTTATGGCGACCCATATATAAAAAATCGCAAGGGTATTTTTGAGTACGTTCTTGGCGGTTCAGTGGACACAAAATTATTAGATGTCCGAGTCTTTGACGAAGCGACAAAGAAAAGCGTTTACACGGCGCAAACTAAAAAAGCCGAAGCCAGCAGTAAATCAAATTGTCCGCTTTGTGCTATCGGGCATGACGCAAATAAGAATAAAATCTGGAAAATAGGCGAGATGGACGCAGACCATGTAACGGCATGGAGTAAAGGCGGCGCAACGAATATCAAGAATTGTCAAATGTTATGTAAGACGCATAATCGCGCAAAAGGAAACCGGTAGGAGGCACACATGGCTGAACGAGACAACATGATGATCGTCAACGCGCTGGTGCGGCAGGCGTTAACCTCCGCGCAAGAGGTGATGGGCGAGAACGGCTTGAACGTGGTCTTGCGCGCCAGCGGGCTGGAACAATTCGTGGGCAACTTTCCGCCGGATAATATCGAGCCTTCGATTCAAGCTTCGCAATACGCGCGCTTCAATCAAGCCATCGAAGAATTCTACGGGCGCGGCGGGCGTGGCATGTTAAAGCGCATCGGCAAAGCCTCGTTTCAATACGCGGTGCGCGAACAAGCCGCCCTGCTGGGGCTCGCCGGCGTGGCGTTGAAATTGCTGCCGGAAAAGCAGAAGATCAAATTTATTTTGAACAGTATGGCCGGCGCGCTCAAGAAAAGCAACTCGCAAGTGCAAGCCTGGGTAGACGATAGCGGCGCGCGCGTCGCCTACTATGAATCGACCTGCGCCATCTGTCAGGGACGAAAGAGCGAAATGCCAGCCTGTCATTTGTACGTCGGTTCGATCGGCGAGGCGGTGCGCTGGGCGACCGGTAAAGAATTTGAGATCGTCGAAACGCATTGCTGCGCCAAAGGCGACGAATATTGCCGTTTCGAGGTCGGCGAAGGGCGCGAATAAACGCAGCGTCCCTTCTTAAGCGTTCCCTAACCTTATCCTAGACAAAACCTTGCGTGCATGGGAAAATCTGCGACGCATTATATCTTTAAGGAGTTTTCATGGCTGGTGACAAGAAAAGCAAACGTCAGGCGCGCCGCGAACAGGCGCAAAAGAAAGAGAATCAAAAGCGGCTGATCACGATCCTTCTGATTGTATTGGGCGCAGCTTTTGTGCTTTACGCGGTTCTAGCGCCCACCCTGCGCCCGGTCGCAGAAGTGACGACTGTGGAGACGCACGAACGTTATCTGGCGGACGATAATTCAATGGGCGACCCGAACGCTCCGATCCAGCTGACTGAATTTTCCGACTTTCAATGTCCCTACTGTAAGCGGCATTACACCCAAACTGAGCCTCTGCTCGAACAGTATTATGTCAACACCAATTTAGTCCACGCCACCTATCGCTCGGCGGGAAACTTCATTAGTCAAGGCGGCGGGACCGAATCGCAAGACGCCGCCATGGCGGCATACTGCGCGGGCGACCAGAATAAATTCTGGCAAATGCACGACGCGCTCTTCGCCAATAACCGCGACGTGGAGAATCGAGGCTCGTTTTCCGTGCAGCGCTTGAAGGCGATTGCGGGAACGGTCGAGGGGCTGGACCTCAACGCTTTCAACGCCTGTCTCGACAGCGGCAAATACAAGACCCGCACGCAAGACGACGCGACGGAAGGCACGAAGAACGGAATGCAAGGCACGCCGTATTTTGTGATCACCTACACGGTGGACGGCGAAACTAAAACGAAAACTCTCGACGGAGCGCAACCGTTCAGCGAATTCCAAGTGACGCTTGAAGCCATTCTTAACGAACTAGGCTTGAAATAAATCTCGACGATAAAAAAGACGCGGCAAACGCCGCGTCTTTTTTGATTCATACTATACCTGTGCGGGGAGCGAATAGGTATAATGGATTTAGACCGATCCTCCGCTTGAGGACTTATGCAGAAAAAAAACCGCTTCGCGTTCCTGTTGAATTGTCTCCTGCTCGTCAGCCTGATCCTCGCTTCCTGTTCCGCTTTGCCGGGCGGCGTCACGGCGACTCCGCTTCCGCCAATGCCGACGCAGCCGGGACAAACTGCGCCGCCAGCCATCGTTGAAACCGACCCCCCGCTTGCGAGCGTCATCGGACATTTCTCTCCCATCGCGTTCTATTTCAATCAAACCATGAATCAAGCCAGCGTGGAAGCCGCCTTTAGCGGACTTCCCGAGGGAGCCTATGCGTGGCGAGATGAGGCGACGCTGTTGTATACGCCGGCGCAATCGTATCCGCCCAACTCGGAATTAAAGATAACCATCGGCGAATCCATCCGTTCCGCGACGGGGCTCGGAATAGACGAGCCGATCGAATTGTCGTTCACGGTCGCCGATTTTCTGCGCATCACGAACACGCTGCCTGCAGCCGGCGCAACCGATGCGAACGTAAACGCGGCGATCGTTGCTTCGTTTAATCAACCGGTCGTCCCGCTAGGAGACTCGTTCGGTCAGCCGGCGGCATTCAACCTTCAGCCGTCCGTTTCCGGGCGCGGCGAGTGGATCAATACGAGCACATACATCTTCTATCCGCAACCGGCTTTATCCGGCGGAACGGAATACACGGTCAGCGTGAACCCGCAGTTGAAAACGACGACGGGCGTCTCTCTAGATGAGAGCGGACAAACGACGTGGAAATTTGCCGTCGCACACCCGCGCGTTGTCGCGTTGGAACCGCCTGCCGATCAACTCATCGCCCCCGACGCAAAGATCGCATTAACCTTCAATCAACCGATGGACGCGGAAAGCGCGCAGTCGAATTTTCTGCTCAGCGGCGCGAACGGACCCGTGAGCGGAACGTTTGCGTGGAACGACGATGGCGCGGAGCTGACCTTCACGCCCGATAAGGCGCTGACGCGCAATGCGAGTTACGCCCTAACTATGAATGCGGACGCGCCTTCAAGCGGCGGCAAAACGCTGGGAGAAGACTATCGCGCGACGCTGAACGTCTATCCCAATTTCAAAGTGGACGAGGCGACGCCTTATCAAAATTACATCGAATTTCGATTTAGCGCGCCGCTTCCCGAAGGCGATTACGCCGATAAGGTTACGGTTACGCCGGCGGTGAGCGATCTGCAAGCGGGCGTGTACGAATATACATACGGCGCGGACCCGTACCTGTCGGTTTATGGGACGTTCCTGCCTGAAACGAATTATAAAGTCGAACTTTCGAGCGCCATTCAAGATCGTTGGGGGCAGCCGTTGGGCGAACCGTTCGCTTTAAATTTCACTACGCCGCCGCTTCCTCCGATGTTAACCGTTTATCCTTTTTATACGACGATATTCGTCAAGCCCGACGCGCCGACCTTGCAGGCGAGCGCGGTCAATGTGCCGTCGGTAGAAACGACCGTTGAGCCGCTGGCGTTGCAGGATTACTTCGCGCTCCGAAATTCATACGAGACGTTGAAAACCTATCAACCGAAAGAGGCGAACGTGTATGAGCAGACGTTCGACCTGCCGCGCAGTCGGCAAACGCCGTTGGAGCTTCGACTGGCTGGCGAGAACGCTTCGTTAGCGACGGGCGCGTATTATGTGAACGTCGTCGCGCCGGACAAAACGTCGCTTAACGCGCCGAATTTTATCGTCGTCAGCCGGGTCAATCTCACGTTTAAGCGCAGCGCGCAAGAGGCGTTGGTGTGGGCGCTGGACATCGTCTCTCGCGCTCCCGTAAAAAATGCAGCGGTGACGATCTATGATAACGCGGGCGGCGCGCTCGGTTCGGGCGTTACCGATTCAAACGGCTTGTGGCAGGGCGCGATCGAGCCCAATCAAGAGTTGGCGTATGCGGTCGTCGGCGCGCCCGGCGAAGAGAATTTCGGGTTGGCGGCGAGCGACTGGAACGCCGGCTTTGACGCGTGGAATTTCGGATATATACAAAATGTGGAAGCGCCGCGCCTTAAAGTCTATCTGTATTCCGATAGACCGATCTACCGCCCGGGACAAACTGTGTACTTTCGCGGCGTGGCGCGGCAAGGCTTCAACGGGCGCTATCAGCTTCCGGCGCTCAATGAAATTCCGCTTACCGCGTATGATGAAACTGGCGCGCAAATTGCCGCGATCAACGCGCATCTCTCGCCGTACGGCGCGTTTAACGGGGAGATTAAACTGGCGGAAGACGCCGCGCCCGGCTATTACTCGATTCAGAGCTTGACCCATGATGCGTATCTTTATTTTCAGGTGGCGGAATATCGCAAGCCGGAAATTGATTTAAGCGTGAATTTTCCGCGCGCAGCGATTCAAAACGGCGATTTAACGTCCGCCGTCGCGGACGCGCATTACTTCTTTGGCGCGCCTGCCGGAGACGTTGATGTTGCCTGGCAGATGTACGCCGAGCCGGCGCATTTTTCCATCCCCGGTTATCGAACCGGATTGATAGATACAAGCTGGTACGCCTCATCCGCGCCGTCAACCCATTTGGAAAGCAAAGAAGGCGGCAAGACTGACGTGCAAGGGAAACTGTCTATTCCTCTGCCGGCTGTTCCAGCGTCGGAAGAAGCGCAAACGCTCTTTCTAGAAGTCACCGTTCAAGACGAGTCGGGGCTGCCGGTCAGCGCGCGGACGCAACTGCA
>BQMV01000270.1 GCA_022181005.1 Anaerolineaceae bacterium
ATTTACAATAGCGGAGCCTGTAGTCGTTACTGAAAGCGTAATTTTCCGCCTATCTTCAGGCGACATTCCACGCAAGATCAATTTTTGATTGACCAAGCCGTCTACAAGTTTGGAGACAGAGGGAGGAGTAAGCCCGAGATGTTCGGCTAAACTCGAGAGAGACGAATCGGGATAACGCTGAATGAAACGCATCGCGCGAAACTGCGGAATGGATATATCCGAGCCGCGCCCGCGGCGCATTTCTACGCGTATCGCCTGCATGATCTGGGGCGCAGTTTCCATAAGCGCCTGCGAGCAGGCATCGAGAAGTTTTGACATGATTAATTAGCCTTTCTAATTATTAGGAAGCGACATTATATTCCTAATTTTGTTGAAGCGCTAGAGGCGCTTTATTTACGGGGCGGCGAGAAGAAGAGCGCGTAAACAGTGAAAGGCTTCTTGGAGATGTGGAGGCAGTCATAGCGTGGAATATGTCTTTTGGCATAGGGCGGATCGCGCCTTCGAGACTGGGGCGGCGAGGCGGGCGAGCGTATCATCGCACTAACAGAAGGAGTTGCCATGTCTCAACAATCAATGATCGATGTAAAAAATGTGACCGCCGCCTACGGCGCGTTGACCGCCCTCAACGACGTGAGTTTGAACGTGCAAAAGGGTGAAATCTTCGGCTTGCTCGGACCGAACGGCGCGGGTAAGACGACGTTGCTCGCATGTGTAGAAGGATTGCATAAGCCCAAACAAGGAGAGGCGCTTGTTGGCGGGATCAGCGTGCAGGCGAACCCTGCCGCGACGAAACGCCAATTGGGAATCCAATTGCAAAAAACGGCGCTGCTCGACGACCTGACCGTCGCCGAATTGGTGGAAGTGTACGCCGCGTTGTATGAGGTGTATCTCACCTCGCAAGAAATTGACGCGCTTCTTGCGCGCTTTGACCTCGTTGAAAAACGGAACACGCTGGCGCGTCGCCTCTCGGGCGGACAGCAGCAACGACTCGCGCTGGCGGTGGCGATTGCGAACGATCCGCAGATCGTTTTGCTCGATGAGCCAACTTCCGCGCTCGACCCTCATGCGCGTCGCGCGATGTGGGATATCGTTCGTCAGTTGCACAATGAGGGGCGCACGATCGTATTGACCACGCATGCGATGGAAGAAGCAGAAGCTCTTTGCGGACGCGTTGCCATCATTGATTGCGGTCGGATCGTGGCGTGCGATGCGCCAAGTGCGTTGATCGCGAGACTCAAATTGAATCCAATGTTGAAGGCGACGGTGGAACTGCCGCTGGAACAAGTCCGCGCGTTGCCCGAGGTGAGCGCAGCGCGATATACAGGCGAACATTTGGAAGTGGAAACCGCCCGTCCCGAAGCGACGTTGACTGCGCTCCACGAACTTGCAGCGCGTTTAGATCGTTCCATTCGCGATGTGGCGCTGCGTCAGCCGAATCTGGAGGATGTCTTCCTCAAGCTAACGGGGCGCGAATTGGCTGAACAGAATTGATGCAGGATATCTTTAAAAGGAATCTCCCATGAAACGTTTTATTATCCTTACTAAAGCAATGACTCTCATGTATCTGCGCAATGGCTATGTGTTATTTTGGAACTTTATCTTCCCTATATTGCTTATGTTCATCTACGGCGCGATCATGAGCCAATATATGGACTATATGACGCCGGGCGTGATCGTCTTGAACGCCCTGAGTTTCGGTCTGGTCAGCAGTTCGACCATGATGCTGGAAATGCGCGAAAAAGGCGTGCTTCGACGTTTACAAGCCACGCCTTTGCCCGCTATTCAATTGATCGGTTCGTACTTGTTGGTCAATATTGTGATCGGCGTCTTGCAAAGCTCTCTGATCATTGTGGCGGGCGCCATGCTTTATAAAGTTCCTGTAAATATCTCGGGGCTATTGCTTGCTTATCCGATGATCCTTTTCGGCTTGCTGGCGTTCATGGCGCTGGGCGGAGTCATCAGCGGTGTGGCGGCGAAAGCCGGCGCTGCGACCGCGGTCGGGATGACCGTTTACTTCCTGCTGATGTTCATTAGCGACATGATCTTCCCGCTGGATATGCTGCCCGCTTGGCTGAGAAATATCGTGCCATACTTGCCCGCTTACCCAGTCGCTCAATTGGTGCGTTCCGCCATGTTAGACGCATCGCTTAATCCGAACTGGCTTTCTCAGACGGCGCTCCTTGCCGCCTATGGGATCGGCGCAACGCTGATCGCCGCCAAGTTGTTCCGTTGGGAACCGAAGGCGTAAACGTTTGCAAAACCTATGAACAGTGAAAGGCAACTTGCTTTCACTGTTCACTTTGGATTTTACGGAGTACACTTTTGCAATGACCGACTTGCGTCAATCTGAACTGGCTAATAGCGACCTGCCTATGCCTGCGCGGCATTTGAAGTTATATGGTCGCTTTTGGGATATCGTCTCGCTGACGGCATTTGGGCTTGCCGCTTTATCCGTTTTTGCTGCGCGCGCCGACGCGCTCACGTGGCGTGAGATCGTTGCATCGGTTTTATGTATAGCGCAAGGACTGCTCTATTTTTTTGTAATCAGGAGCAGTCCGTGGCCCTTTCCACATAGCCGTATGGCGATCTATTTTGTCGGTGGGATCGCCCTGTGGGCGGCAGCAGCGTTCTTAACCCCTCACATCTGGTGGCTGGGGTTCACCTATTTCGGTCAAATGTTTGGGATTCTGCCGCCGGTGGCGACGCTGCCCGGCACGGCTATTTTGGCGTTTCTGATCGTTGTAATCATTTCGGGTTGGGATCTTTCCGCTATTCCCATTGGCATGATCTTTGGCTTTTCCATGCAATGGATGTTTGCAAACGCACTCTATCTCTACATTTATAGCATCAGTCGCACTAGCGGCGAGCGCGCCAAGTTGATCGCTCAATTAGAAGCCGCTCAAAAAGAATTGGAACTTGCGCGGCGCCGCGATGCCGAATTGGCAGCCTTGCGCGAGCGCGAACGTCTCGCGCGCGACTTGCATGACAGTCTCGGTCATTCGTTGGCGACGTTGTCCGTTCAGCTTGAAGCGGTTCAACGTCTGTATAAGGTTGATGCCGATAAAGCCTCAGCGCAAGTGGACGAACTCAAGAATCTCACGCGCGCCAGCATGGACGATCTACGCCGCTCGCTTGCGGGTCTGCGCGCGCCGGGTTTAGGCGAACGAAAATTACACGAGACTCTACAATCGTTGAGCGTGGACGTCGCCCAACGCGCGCGTCTTGCCGTTGCATGTCAAATTGACGATGCTGCGGATCAGCTGTCCTCCGCTCACGCCGAAACGATTTGGCGCGTTGCGCAGGAGGCGTTGGCGAATATCGAACGTCATGCCGCGGCGCGCAATGTGGATATAAATCTTGCTGTTGAATCACAGTTTGCAACTTTCGTTATTAAAGATGACGGACGCGGACTTCCGTCTGACGCCGAAGGACGCCCCGGTCATTTTGGGTTACGCGGGATGCGCGAACGCGTGGAAGGGCTCGGCGGAACGCTGACTCTCTCAAACGACGGCGGCGGTTCTCGTGTCGACGTTAAACTGCCTATCCTCTGAAACTTTTCCTCCGTCCATGCCTGATACGATCAACATTCTCCTCGTCGAAGACCAGACTCTGATGCGTCAGGGGTTGAAAACGATTCTAGATCTTGAGCCCGGCTTCCACGTTTTGGGCGAAGCGGGGGATGGCGAACGCGGCGCGCAACTCGCGCTTGAACTGCGTCCTGATGTTGTGCTTATGGATGTGCAGATGCCCGTCCTCAACGGCGTTGAAGCGACGGCGAGATTGTGCCGCGAGTGGGCGCAGGCGAAGGTTATCATTCTCACTACGTTTGACCGCGACGATTACGTCTATCAAGGCGTGCGCGCCGGCGCGATGGGTTATTTGCTCAAGGATACGCCCGCCGATAAATTGATCGAAACGATTCGGCGCGTGCATGAAGGCGAAGTGTTTATCCAACCTGAGATTGCCTCGCGCGCTCTGCGTGAAATGATGCGTCCGACCGCATCCACAATTGAATCGTTGTCTGAGCGCGAGCGCGAAGTGTTGGTGTTGTTGGCGCAGGGCGCATCCAACAAAGATATGGCGGATAAATTGTTCATCACCGAAGGCACAGTGAAGAATCATGTCTCTAACATTCTCGCCAAACTCCAAGCTGAGAACCGCACTCAAGCGGCGGATATTGCTCGAAAGCAAGGGTTAGTTTAAGTAATAAGACGAACTCAACTGTATGAGAATTTTTGCATAAGGCAAACCTATAACGGACTTTTCCTTGAGAGACTTTAACGTTTTCAACGGCAAAAGGAACGGCGTGAAATCCCCTTCAGAGTATCTATCTTAAAATAAGAAAACGCCTATAATTCACCGTTGCTTTGCAGCCTCTTGCGTGGCAGGCTGTAATCACAATAAATTTCTTGAATGGATAAAACGCTTTGAGGAATAAACGAAAACTCTCTTCCCTTTTTCTCTTGCTTTATTTTATGGGATTGGCGGCGGGATTTGTTCTGATTTTTTTCGCCACATGGGCAGATTTAGAATCCGCCTACTATGGATTCGACTACACCGGCTCAGAACCCTTTTCAACGTTGCAATGTCCGATTTTCATGACGAAGGCGGAAACAGAAGCATTCTCCGTTAAGGTAACGAATAAGGCAGAGAGACGCATCATTAATGCATCGTTGATCACAAATATCAGCACGCCAGCGCTGATGGATGTAGCCAATACGCTGTTCTCTTTGGAACCGGGCGAGACGAAGAGATTAGAATGGGAAATTGGACCTCAACACATTGATCTTGGGCGTTTTATCTTTATACGCGCATGGCTGCATCGAGCCTATCCGAATCCGGATAAGGAAGGCTCTTGCGGCGTGTATGTGCTTTCCTTGCCGGGCAAAGGCGTCTACTATGCGTGGGGGTTGGCGCTGTGCAGTTTACTAGGTATGGGCGGAAGTCTCTTTGGGTTGAAGGATTCATTTAGCGCTGCGCCGAATGGCGCGTTTGTGCGGCTTATGGCATTGGCGCTTATCGTTTTGGCTGGGTTAATCGCTACTTATTTAAGCTTTTGGATGGGCGGCGTTCTAGCCTTGGTTTTGGCTGTGCTGATGAGCGCGATCTCCTTTGGCGCGCAAGTAAACGCCGATCTATCGCGCTGAAGCGCAGGCTGTTAAATTAAAGAAGAGGCTGTCGTCTTTTGACAGCCTCTTCTTTGTCTATCTAGGTTAGTGGATTAAGTGCCTCAATACCGTATGTAGAATTCCGCCGTTATGGTAGTAATTCACCTCAACTTCGGTGTTTAACAGCGCTGTGACTTGAAATTCGATAACTTTGCCGTCTGCTTTTCTGGCTTTTACGGTGACGACGGATCTCGGTTTGATTTCGTTTAAGCCTCCAATGTCGAAGACTTCGCTCCCGTCCAGCCCTAATGTCTCGGCGTTTTGCCCGTCTGCGAATTGCAGCGGTAAGACGCCCATGCCGACGAGGTTGGAGCGGTGAATGCGTTCAAACGATTCGGCGATCACCGCGCGAATATCTTGCAACAGCGTTCCTTTTGCCGCCCAGTCGCGGCTGGAGCCTGTGCCGTATTCTTTCCCGGCGATAACAATGGCTGGAATACCGTCGTTTTGATATTTCATCGCCGCGTCAAACATAGACATCACTTCGCCGGTCGGGTGATATTTCGTCCAGTTGCCTTCCTTGGGCGCCGTCAGTAAATTCTTCAAGCGGATATTAGCGAACGTTCCGCGTGTCATAACCAGATCGTTGCCGCGCCGCGAACCGTAAGAGTTGAAATCTTTTGGAGCGATGCCGCGCTCTTGCAGATATTTCCCGGCAGGCGATTCGATTGCAATTGCCGCAGCAGGCGAGATGTGATCGGTTGTCACCGAGTCGCCAAACAGACCCAGGACCCGCGCGTTCTTGATATCTTGGATGGGGTTAACCTGAAGCGTCAAGTTCTGGAAGTAAGGCGGATGATGAATATACGTCGAAGCCTCGTTCCATTCGTACAGGTCGCCGCCGGTAACTTTAATCTCCTTCCACATATCGGTTCCGCCAAACACATCAGAGTATTTATCTTTGAACATATCCGCGTGTACGCTGGCAGAAGCCACATCGTAGATCGGAAGAGCACACGTCTGAACTCCAGT
>BQMV01000271.1 GCA_022181005.1 Anaerolineaceae bacterium
GGGCTGGCGCGGCAGGGCATTTCACTCAGTTACGCTTTTCTTAAGAATTTATCGGGATTTGACATTGCCGAGACTGCCTTTCCCTATAGCCGCAACTCGGCGTATTGGCAGGCTTTTTTAATAGGACTGCTCAACACGTTGCTGGTGAGCGTTGTAGGAATTATCTTTTCGACGATTCTTGGCGTGATCTTAGGCGTAGCCCGTCTTTCTACGAACTTTATTATCAACCGCCTTGCCTCGTTCTATCTGGAAGTTATCCGCAACCTCTCGCTGTTAGTGTTCCTGATTTTTTGGTATTTGGGCGTCTTTCTTAAACTTCCTCGCGTAAAAGAAGCGACTCCATGGCTCGGAGATATTATTCTCACGAATCGAGGCGTAGGCATCCCGTGGGGAATTCCTACCGCTTCTTTTCCGACCTTTCGTTTAATTCTGTTCTTCGGCTTGCTCCTTGCCCTGGTCGTTTTCTTCGTCTTACGCGAATATGGCAAACGGACGGGGCGCGCGCCGTTGACGCTGGTCTGGTCATTTTTGGCGTTTCTTCTAGTCGCGCTGATTGGTTGGTTCGTCCTTCCCGAAAGACCGATCGTGGCTGACTTGGCGTTCGTGAAAGGCTTGAATCTCTCGGGGGGGAAAATTCTCTCTCCTGAGTTCATGGCGTTGACGTCGGGCCTTGTGCTGTATACCGCCGCGTTCATTGGCGAAGTTGTGCGAGCTGGGCTTCAGTCTGTCTCTAAGGGACAAATTGAGGCGTCGCGCGCGCTGGGGCTGAATAGCTTTCAAACTCTGCGGCTAATCGTTTTTCCGCAGGCGCTGCGCGTAATTATCCCGCCGCTGACGAGTCAATATTTGAACCTTGTCAAAAACTCCTCGCTCGCTATTGCGGTCGGTTATCCGGACGTGTTCTATGTGTCGAACACGATTCAAAATCAGACGGGGCGCGCAGTAGAGATGATCTCTTTGGTAATGTTCACCTATCTCGTTTTGAGCCTTGCAACTTCTGCGTTGATGAATTGGTACAACCAAAGAATTAAATTGGCGGAGCGTTGAGATGACGAAAATAGCGGAACCCATCCTGCCTCCGGTGTCGGAACGCTCCAACCTCCTCGGCTGGATGCGCAGAAATTTGTTTGGGTCGTGGACCGACGCGTTGTTGACGTTGATTGGCGTATGGATTGTCTATTGGGCGGCGAGCGGACTCCTTCGCTGGGCTCTCTACACCGCCGAGTGGAAAGTGATCGTCGTCAACGCGCGTTTGCTGATGATCGGGCAGTATCCTATCGAACAAGTGGGCAGGTTATGGATATGGCTTGGCTTCTTGATCTTTCTACTAGGAAATTCGTTGGCGATTTGGGGGCGCGGTTCGCGTATTGCGCCCGCGCTGCTGGCGCTTCCGGCGGCGACGGCGTTCATATTTCCGTTCGGCGCCGACCCTCGAAAGTGGCTGATCGCGATGACGGTGATCGGATTGATCGGCTGGGGGCTGGGGCGCGTCAAGCCCGAAGCGCTGAAAAGGAGCGTGATCGCCGGCTGGGTAATCTCGCTTCCGATCATCATCTTGTTGACGTATGGATTATCCAAGTCTGAAGCGAGCATCGTCCCTATTGTGCGGACGAACCTGTGGGGCGGGCTGTTGCTCACATTCCTGCTCACAGTTGTAGGCATTCTATTCTCGTTTCCAATCGGCGTGTTGTTGGCGCTGGGTCGTCGCTCAGAACTTCCCGCCGTGCGCTGGTTCAGCGTAGGGTATATCGAGCTGGTGCGCGGCGTCCCGCTCATTACGATTCTGTTCATGGCGCAGTTGATGTTGCCGCTCTTCCTGCCTGAAGGCTGGACGGTAGATCGCGTCGTTCGCGCGATGGTGGGCATCACGTTGTTTAGCGCGGCGTACTTGGCTGAAAATGTGCGCGGCGGATTGCAAGCCATCCCTAAGGGGCAGTTTGAGGCGGCGGCAGCGCTGGGCTTGAGCGGCGCGCAAACGATGATCTTTATTATCCTCCCACAGGCGTTGCGCTTGGTCATCCCGATCTTAGTGGGACAATTCATTGCATTATACAAAGATACATCGCTGGTGGCTATTGTTGGACTGCTCGACTTGGTAGGCATCGCGCGGACTGTTTTGGCTCAACCGGAATTTCTAGGCTTACAGCGCGAAGTATATGTCTTTATCTCGCTGATCTTTTGGACGCTAAGTTATGGCATGTCTTATGTCAGCCAGCGACTGGAAGAGCGGTTGGGCGTTGGAATTCGCTAACTACGAGAGGAAATAATAAAATGTCAGATGGACCGATTATCAAGGTGGAGGACGTCCACAAGTGGTATGGGAATTTCCACGCTTTAAAAGGCATTAATGTCGAAGTGAAACGACGCGAAGTGATCGTTATCTTTGGTCCTTCCGGGTCGGGAAAATCTACGTTTATCCGCACGCTTAATCGCCTTGAAGAACATCAGCGCGGGCGGATTTTTGTAGACGGCATCGAGCTAAGCCACGATGTGCGCAATATCGAACAGATTCGCAGCGAGACCGGCATGGTCTTTCAGCAATTCAACCTATTTCCGCATTTGACGGTCATGCAAAATATTGTGCTTGCGCCGATTCAAGTGCGTAAGTGGACGAAACAAAAAGCCGAAGAGACTGCTATGCAATTGTTGGAACGCGTGGGAATTCCAGAACAGGCGTATAAATATCCCGGACAACTTTCAGGCGGACAGCAACAGCGCGTGGCGATCGCGCGTTCGCTGGCAATGCAGCCGAAGATCATGTTGTTTGACGAGCCGACCTCCGCGCTCGACCCCGAAATGATTAAAGAAGTGCTGGACGTAATGGTCGAACTGGCGAAATCAGGCATGACGATTTTGGCGGTTACGCATGAAATGGGCTTTGCCCGCGCCGTAGCGGATCGTATGCTTTTCTTCGATAAAGGCGAGATCGTAGAGCAGGGAACGCCGCAGCAGATCTTCAACGCCCCCAAGGAAGATCGTACGAAACTATTTCTATCTCAGATTTTACGGCACTAGCCGAGGCTTTGCTGTCTAGGCTTTTACTAGACGCGCGGCTAATTCGTTTAACGCTTGAGCGCCGCACGCGAACATCGTAACCTCGATTTGTCGTTTTGTTAATTTCATTGTCTCGATCGCCTTTTCGGTAGAAAGCGCAGCGGCTTTGAGAAATTGCCCCGCCATGCCGCCTAACGTCGCGCCGAGCGCTACGCATTTGGCGATATCTAATCCGTCTTTGATGCCGCCGCTGGCGAAAATGATCGCGTTGGGGGCGGCTTCTTTCGTCTGTATGATCGACTCGACGGTTGGAATGCCCCAGCTGACGAATGTCGCCGCCAGTTGACGCGTAAATTCATCTGGCGCGCGGTGCATTTCGACCTGCGACCAACTTGTGCCGCCCGCGCCTGCAACGTCTATCGCGCTGACGCCGCAATCAGCCAGACGCTTCGCCGTTCGTTTGGAAATTCCCCAGCCGACCTCTTTAACGATCACCGGAACTTCGATTCTGGCGCAAATATCCGCGATCTTTTGCGCCAAACATTCAAAATTTGTGTCGCCTGCATCTTGCACGGCTTCCTGCAATGGATTCAAGTGGAGGATCAGCGCGTCGGCTTGGATCATCTCTACGGCGCGGCGGCAGTGATCAAGGGTGTATCCGTAGTTAAGCTGCACCGCGCCGATGTTGGCAAATAATAATATGTCGGGCGCAACTTTCCGCACTTGGAATGTTTTAGCCTGCTCTGGGTGTTCGATGGCGGCGCGTTGGCTTCCAACGCCCATGGCAATGCGCATCTCTTGCGCCGCTTCTGCGAGACGGAGATTGATGGTCTCGGCTTCGGCTGTGCCGCCTGTCATCGAAGAGACGAGAATCGGCGCCGCTAATTCTTTGTGAAACAGGTTCAGGCGCGAGGAGACGCGCTTTAGGTCTACTTGAGGCAGCGCTTCATGAACGAAGCGATACTCTTCCAAGCCGGTAGTTAACGCGGAACGAACATCTTGTTCTAAGTTAATCTTAAGGTGATCGGCTTTTCTTTGATCAATGGGCGAAACTTTTGGCATAAGACAGTGTTCCTGTGTTCGTACTATCGAGTAGAATTAAGGAAATTTTTTGAGGAGGCTGTCATGTCTGACACATTCAATGAAGTAAAGGCGATCATCAAAGACTTGCTAGGTTCGGATGACGCAAAAATTACGCCCGAAGCGCGTTTCCGCGAAGACCTCGAGGCGGACTCGCTCGACTTGGTGGAATTGATCATGGCGTTTGAAGATAAATTTGGCGCCGAAATTTCGGATGAAGCCGCGCAGAAGATCGCTACTGTAGGCGATGCGGTCGCATATATTGACGAACATAAGTAAACTTTACGAATATTGTAACCGTAGAGCCGTCCGCTTTGGACGGCTCTACGCGTTTAATTCCCATTATGTTGTTGCGAGGAGATTGCTTCGGGCGAAGTAATGCCGTCTTTGCAACGACATTACTTAAGTAGGGATGGAATCTCTTCGGGGTGTTTGGCTACTTTCACGCCTGCGGCTTTGAGGGCTTTAATTTTTCCTTCTGCGGTTCCTGCGCCGCCTTCGATAATTGCGCCCGCGTGCCCCATACGTTTACCGGGAGGGGCGGTTTGACCGGCGATGAACGAGACGACCGGCTTGGTCATCTTTGAAGCGATATATTCCGCCGCCTTGTCTTCGTCTGTGCCGCCGATTTCGCCGATTAAGACGACCTTTTCGGTGTTTGCGTCGTATTCGAACATTTCCAGCACGTCAATAAAGTTCGTGCCGTTAATCGGATCTCCGCCGATGCCTACGCAAGTGGACGCGCCCATCCCGACGAGTTTCAATGCATACAACACTTCGTAAGTCAGCGTGCCGGAGCGCGACACTACGCCGATGTTGCCGGGAATGGCGATATTGCCGGGGATAATGCCTACTTTAGATTCGCCGGGCGTTAACATACCGGGGCAGTTCGGTCCGATAAGGCGAACGCCTTTATGATCGAGATAACTGCGGACGCGCATCATGTCTTGCACGGCGACGCCTTCGGTAATGCAGACAATCAGAGGAATGCCGGCGTCGGCGGCTTCGAACATAGCGTCTGGCGCTAACCGCGCAGGGACGAAGATCACGGAGCAGTTGGCGTCGGTCGCTTCTTTCGCGAGCTTGACTGAGTCGAAGACTGGGATTTTTCCGTCCAGCGCCCATTCGCCGCCTTTGCCGGGCGTTACGCCGGCGACGACGTTCGTCCCGTAAGCGACCATCTGCGTGGTGTGAAAAAGCCCTTCGTTGCCGGTAATGCCTTGCACCAGCAGACGTGTATTTTTATTGATAAGAATGCTCATCGAATTTCCTTGTTGATTTTCGAATCTTAGTTCTGTTGCGCAGCCTGAACGGCTTTCTGCGCCGCGTCGGCAAGGGTTTCGGCGGTGATCATCTTTGCGTTTTCAAGAAGCTTGCGCCCTTCTTCCGCGTTCGTTCCCACCAACCGCACGACCATTGGGACCTTCGGTTTGACTTCGTCCATTGCGACTAAGATTCCGCGAGCGACTTCGTCGCAGCGAGTGATGCCGCCGAAGATGTTGAAAAGCACCGCCTTCACGTTTGAGTCGGAGAGGATGATGCGCATTGCCGCGGCGACTTTGTCCGCGCCTGCGCCGCCGCCGATATCGAGGAAGTTGGCGGGTTCGCCGTTGAATAACTTGACGATGTCCATGCTGGTCATCGCTAACCCGGCGCCGTTGACCATGCAGCCGATGTTGCCGTCGAGTTTGATGTAAGAGAGACCGTATTTGCGCGCTTCGATTTCGGCGGGCGCTTCTTCGTCGGTGTCGCGCATCTCGTTCAGATCAGATTGACGGAACATGGCGTTATCGTCAATCAGCATTTTGCCGTCAAGGGCGATCATCCGTTTATCTTCCGTGATGACCAGCGGATTAATCTCGGCGAGGGTCGCGTCGGTTTTACGGTACGCTTGCCATAAGCCTTCGGCGATCTTGCTGAAGTCGCGCCAATATTCGCGCGGCAGGTTGATCGAAGCGGCAATGTCGCGGGCTTGATAGTCGCGCAGACCGAGCAGCGGATAGATCGGAAGAGCACACGGCTGAACTCCAGTCACGTCGCCTTATCTCGTATGGCG
>BQMV01000272.1 GCA_022181005.1 Anaerolineaceae bacterium
TTTCCGATCTGGTAACGACGACGTTCTGATAGAATACCGTTATACTGGCTTCTGCGGAACGCGTCCAGTTTGTATCAATTAAGAAGAATAGGCAAACTGGGCGCCGCTTAAGACGGCATAAGGAATAGACTATGATTCGTTCTTATCCGAAAGATACATTGATAGTTGGGCTTGCTCAAATCGCTCCTGTTTGGCTGAATCGGGCGGAGACTCTGTCAAAGATACTGGATCAGGTTCGGGCGGCGAGCGAGGCGGGATGTCATCTCGTCGCGTTTGGCGAGGGCTTGCTTCCGGGTTATCCATTTTGGATTGAAAGAACGAACGGCGCGACGTTCAACTCGCCCATACAAAAAGAAATCCATGCGCATTATATGGATCAAGCCGTACAAATTGAAGCGGGGCATCTCGCTCCGCTTTGTTCGGCGGCAAAAGAATTTGGAGTCGCCGTTGTTTTAGGTTGCATTGAACGTCCGTTAGATCGCGGCGGTCATAGTCTATACGCGAGTCTGGCATATATTGATTCAAACGGCGCGATTCAATCAGTACACCGCAAGTTAATGCCGACATACGAAGAACGGCTGACGTGGTCGCCGGGCGATGGGCATGGATTGAGGGTGCATTCGTTGGGGGCTTTTACAGTCGGCGCGCTTAACTGTTGGGAAAATTGGATGCCGTTGGCGCGAGCGGCGCTGTACGGCATGGGAGAAGATTTGCATGTGTCGCTCTGGCCCGGCGGCGCGCATAACACGCAAGATAATACTCGTTTTGTGGCGCTGGAATCGCGCTCGTATGTGTTATCCGTTTCTGGTTTGATGCGCCCCAGCGATTTCCCAAAAGACACGCCGCACCTTTCAGCCATCCTCGAAAATAGCGAAGGTTTTCTTGCTAACGGCGGCTCTTGCATTGCGGGACCCGACGGACAATGGGTTGTCGAACCATTGATAGGAGAAGAAAAGTTAATTGTGGCGGAAATCAATCATCGCCGCGTGCGCGAAGAACGTCAGAACTTCGATCCTTCGGGACATTATAGCCGCCCGGATGTATTACAATTACGTGTCAACCGTCAACGTCAAAGCCCAATTTTATTTGATGAATAAAAAAGCCTCGCTCTTGGAGCGCACCTATGACGACTCATTCAATAACCGAAAAGCAAATTCAAGGCACAGATCCGCTTGCGAAGATCTTCTTTAACATTAAGTGTTACGGCATCGCTTTATTTTTTATTATTACGGGGTTAGCGTGCCGTTAAGTCAGTTTTGGCGCATTGAGAACAATCAGCGAGATTAAGCTAGATATCGTTATGAATCAGGCTCCAACCGCTGAAGAACGTATCTGGGCTGTGTTGACGCATCTTTCCGCGTTGGGCATGGGCATGGGATTAACCTTGCCGGTGATCGGTTGGGCGGAACGAAGGGGTACATCGAAGTATGCCGTATTTCAATCGCTGCAAGCATTAGGATATCAATCGCTGGGATACACGGTCTGGACTTTGGTCGGCTTGCTCGTGGGGGGCGTCAGTATATTTTTCTTGCTGCTCAACATTGAAAACGTTCAGAGCTCGGAAGCCGCGTTGAATGGTTGGATAATCGGCCATTTTAGCCTTGTCTTTGTGATTGTGGGTCTGTATTTCGCCCCTCCCGTCATTGCCGCGATCGCTTGCGCGCTTGGCAAAGATTTTTACTATCCGTTTATGGGGAAGCGTCTTGCCAAATACCTTAATTATGACCCTGCGAGCGAGGACAGTTTGAACGAAGACCGTGAGGATCGCTGGGTCGCGGCGGCTGGACACTTTAGCGTAATCATCGCTTTTTGGGGACTGTTCGCTCCGGCTGTCGCATGGATTTTACAAGGCAGGCGCAGCGCATGGCTAAAATTTCAATCCGCACAAGCGATCGCGCTTCATGCTTTCACGCTTTTATTTGGATTCGCCGCAGGCGCGCTCTACCTTGTTGGGTTTGTCGCTTTTATCGGCCTTACAGGCTTTAGCGGCGAATCGATGAACTCTTCAGCGGGGCTGATTGGCATTATCGTCGCGTTCGGCGCGATGGCTGCCGCGCTATTGATGTTTCTCGTTATTCCGCTCTTTCATGTTATGGGGCAATGGGCGGGCTATCGCACACTCAAAGGCGCCGACTATCGCTATCCGATTATTGGAAAGTTGGTCGCGCGCATCATTTTGAAACAGGAGACTCTATGAAAATTCTCGTTGCAACAGATATGGAAGGAATCACCGGCGTTACTACATGGGATCATGTTGCGCCGGGGCACGCCGAATACGCGCGCTTTCGACGGCTGATGACGCAAGATGTTAATGCCGCCATTTGCGGCGCGTTTGACGCGGGAGCGGACGAAGTCATCGTTGCTGACGGACATTGGAACGGATCGAATATTCTCGTCGAAGAACTTGATCCGCGCGCGGGATTGAACAGCGGCTCGCCCTCTCCATTCTCAATGATGCAAGGCATTGACGAAAGCGTGAACGGTGTTTTTTTCATCGGCTATCACGCGCGCAACGGCTCGCAAAATGCGATACTCGATCACACATGGTCGTCAAAGACGGTTGCGAATGTTTGGCTGAACGACGTTCTTACTGGCGAATACGGCTTGAACGCCGCGCTTGCCGGTCATTTTAACGCGCCGGTCGTTATGGTCAGCGGCGACCAGACGGCGTGCGCGGAAGCGGCGGACTTGCTCGGCGCCATGGAATGCGCGATCGTTAAGCAGGCGACAGGGCGTTACGCTGCGGAATGCCTATCCCCAGAAACGACTCGCAAGTTAATCTCTGCCGCCGCGATGCGAGCGACGACGCGACTAAAGAACGGCGATGCGCCGAAGCCGTTCGTGTTAAAGAAGCCAATTTGCGTCGCGGTAGAATTCTTCACTTCCGATATGGCGGATCGCGCTGCATTGATGCCTGGCTCGCAACGCGAAGGGACTCGCGTCTCATGGATTGGGCAAACGATGGACGCCGCCTATCGTGCTTTCCGCGCGTTGGTTACGCTGGCTTCGTCGGGTTAAGCCTGCGTGGACAATTTGATTTCTCTGTCAGCGTGAAACGATTTTGAATCCGGCGAAATTCCCTTCTTAAAGATATTGACAATACGCCAATCTCTATTAAAATTGCGCCGATATTCTAAAAGGAGCGTTGACATTCTAACGACTCGCACGAGTGTGAATGAAGAGATACTTGTGCCAATTCTATAACTTACGCCACGAATAAAATCTGGCTTCCGCCGCCCTCCAATTTCCATTGGCGAGGCGGCGGGACTGCTTAAGGCAATCGCAGTCAACACAGTGGTTTGGAGCTGTTGTGCTTTGACTGTTTTTGTTTCTTTGGCGCGCGGCGTCAAAGCATCATCTTGGGCGAAACGCCCTCTAGTTACGAAAGGAAAGAATGACCGGACAATTTTATTCTTATCTCAACCCCAAATGCGACTCAGGAACGTTCGAAGAGAAAGGCGGGCGCGGCGTGTTCGCTCGCGAGCCGATCAAAAAAGGCGAATTAGTCTGCTTGTGGGGCGGGCGTATTGTCGCGGAAGCCGAACTCGACCCGACGATGGAATCGTTCACGCAACGTATTCTTCAAATCGAAGAAGGCTTCTATCTTGAAGCGCCGCTTCCGCTTGAACCGACCGATTGCTTCAATCATTCGTGCGAGCCGAATGTGGGCTTCACCGGGCAGATCGGCTTGGTCGCTATGCGCGACATCCGCGCGGGCGAAGAACTCAATTTTGATTACGCCATGTGCGACGGCTCGGACTATGATGAATTTGCCTGTCGCTGCGGCGACGCGAATTGTCGCGGGGTCGTGAAAGGAACGGATTGGTCCATTCCCGAGCTATGGGAAAAATATCGCGGTTATTATATGCCGTATCTCGCGCGGCGCATCGAAGCGCTCACATTAAAAGCGGTCGCCGCTTAGTATAGAACGGGTTGCGCGGTACAATTGCGCAACCCGTTTATGTTTAAATCCTTCGCATTCAAAATCTATCTTGTCGCCCTCATCTTGCGAATTCTCCCCGTCTTCGCCGCGCACGGATTGGGTATTGGGCTCGACGACATGTTTCAGTATGACATGCTTGCGCGCAGCCTCGCACAAGGGCATGGATTTCGCTGGTACGCCGAAGCGGATCTGGCTCAACTCGCGCCTTTCGTGAACTTCGACCTGTCCACCGCTCGAGAATATGATCCCATCCTCGGCATTCGCACCTCGTTTCGCGCACCGTTGTATCCCGCCTTTCTTGCGGTTGTTTACTTTATCAATGGAATTGACGCTTCGCGTTTCTTTGCCGCTCGTTTGGCGCAGGCGATTCTTTTAGGCGCGCCGCTCGCTCCGCTGACGTATTGGACGGCGAAGAAACTCTTCCTCCTCTCCTCATCCTATTTTGAAGCAAAAGACGAAAGAGGAAAGGCGGCGGAGAAAACAGCGAGGATTTCCGCTTGGCTAATCGCCGCTTATCCTCTTCTACTCGTCTATCCACTTGGGTTAGGAACCGAGAATCTATTCTTTGTCCTTCTACTCGCCTCTTTTCTCTTGCTTCTTTCTTCTTTAGAAGACCCCTCCGTTCTTCATTTTCTACTCTCTGGAATCTTCCTTGCCCTTGTTGTCCTTACGCGCTCGGTTGTTCTTGTATTTGCTCTTGCCGCTTTTTGCCTGCTGATTTATGCGCATGGCAGACGAGCCGTCTTAGCAGCCTTGGCTTTTTTCTTCCTCGTCGCTCCATGGATTGTTCGCAATTCGCTTTTGCACGGCAAATTGAAGGGAATTGAGACTTCGATGGGATACAACTTGTATCTAAGCTATCATCCGCAAGGCAACGGTTCGTTTGTATTCGGGCCCTCGCTGGATTTGCTTCCCATCCTTGACGATGCCGAACGCGATAAAGTCGGAACGGAGAAAGCGATTGAATTTATAAAAGCGCAACCTGAAAGGTTTATTCCGTTGGCGGTCAGTCGGCTTGGCTTCTTCTTCGGATTAGAAAAGCGAGCGTTGGCATATTTTTACGGCAACGATCTTCTTGGTTTTATCCCTCTTCCGCTCTTGTTGACGATCGCTGTGATTTTGCTTCTGCCGTTTGTGATCGTTTCCATCTCCGCTGCGCTGGGGCTGTCGCTCCTCCGCTGGAATTTGCGAACGTGCTTGTTGGCTCTATTGTTTGTTCTTTACATCTCCCCTCATATATTTATTCTTGCAGAGGATCGTTTCCATCTTGCGCTTGTCCCATACTTCGCTATTTTATCGGCTCTATTCTGGACGAACGCTTTCAAGGCATTGCCTGATCGATGGAACGAAGCGAGATCGGGAAAAGTTCTTATAATCCTTTCAATTCTTTGCGCTGTTTTTCTAGCAGCCAACTGGGGGAGCGAACTCATCCGCGATTGGGATAAAATTATACAACTGCTCGGTCCGAACGGAAATCAATCTTATTTCCCTTACTGATTGCCCGCTATGAATTATCTTCTCGGCGAACGCCTCAAATTTAACTGGAAGATCGTAACAATAACGGTCGTCTCGACGCTCCTGTTCATGGCGGATTTCTATCACCGTCAGTTTTTGTTTGATCAACTTGGACATTGGTTTCGCGTCGTTCTTTATTTAATCGCACCTCTGATTTTCATTGTGCTCGTTTTTCGTGAGAATCCGAAAGAATACGGATTTGGAGTAGGCGACTGGAAGGCGGGATTGATCATCGTTGTTATCGGCGTTTTCATAATGGCTCCCATAATTTATTCTCTTGGAAGCGGCGATGAGACCATGCGTAAGTATTATCAACCGTATGTAAGCGGCTTGCCGTGGACGACTTTCCTCGACCTGCTCGGCTGGGAGTTTATCTTCCGCGGCTGGATTCTATTCGGCTACGCTCGAAAATTTGGGGCGGAAGCATTGTGGTTGCAGGCGGTCCCTTTTGCGCTGATGCACAATGGCAAACCCGAAGTGGAGACGCTGTCTACGATCTTAGGCGGTTTTGCTTTTGGCTGGGTGGCTTGGAGGACGAAATCCTTCCTCTATCCGTTTCTGATCCACTGGTTCATTGCGACGTTTATTAT